>JAUVJV010000248.1 GCA_030592245.1 Candidatus Eiseniibacteriota bacterium | reverse complement strand
GGCGTGACTTTGGGTACGGGAATATTGTAGCGCTTGCCGAGCGCGCGCACCGCCTCGGGGAAAGTCAGGCCCTCGATCTTCATCAGGAAGCTGAACACATTGCCGCCTGCGCCGCACCCGAAGCAGTGGAATATCTGCTTCTCGGGGCTCACCATGAACGATGCGGTCTTCTCGGGGTGGAAGGGACAGAGGGCCTTGAAGTTCCGGCCCGACTGCTTCATCTGAAGGTGATCGGCCACGACCTCGACAATGTCCGAGCTCTCCCGGACCCTTTCGATCACATCTTCCGGAATCGAATAAGCCAATCCATGACCCTTCCCTCTTCACTACTTCTCCAGCTCGACTATCGTAACCCCGGTCCCGCCCTCACCCATCTCACCCAACCGGTGGGTCTTGACCCTGGGGTGGGTGTGAAGCATATCACGGATCTTGGCTGCAAGAATGCCCATACCCTTGCCGTGTATGATCCTCACCGAAGCGTGTCCAAAAAGTGCTGCATCGTCAAGGTACTTGTCCACTTCCTCCCAGGCATCCTCCGCCGTCATTCCCCTGACATCGGTCTCGTATGAGACCTCCCTGGCCTCGAAATCGATCCCGATACCGGCCGGCTTGGCAAGGCCTGCACCAGCTCCCCCGGTTGCAGGCTCTTCGCTCTTGGGCTCCACCTCAAGCAAATCCTCAAGGCCGACCTCGGCCCTTAAGGCTCCGACGACCACTTGTATCCTGCCCTTCTCATCGGCCTCCGAGAGGACCACGCCCTCGCGCGAGAGCGGCCTGATATAGACCCGCTCTCCCACCACAACACTCTCGACCGGCTTCCTGTCCTCCTCGGTCTCTTCTATCTTCTCGATCTCCTCGGCTATCTCGCCCGACTTCTCCCTCATCTTTTTCTCCACGATCCGGGCCTCCTCAGGTGCGGGCTTTTCCCGCTTGAGCTCCTTTACCATGCGGGTGGCTGTCCGGCGCGCATCATCCACCATACTCTTGGCTTCCTTCAAGGCCTGCTTTCTTATCTGCCTGTCGGACTTGCGGATCTCGTCCAGCCTCCGCTCGTACTCGGCTAAGACCTCGTCGGCCTTCCTGGCCTTGGCCTCGGCATTGGCCTCCTCGACCGCCACGCGTCTCATCCGCTCTAAAAGGTCGCGGGTGAGCTCCTCGAAGCGGACTCCTTCCTCGCCCGAGTAGGCTCTCGCCCTGTCCAGGGCATCATCATCGAACCCCAGGCGCGCGGCTATCTCGAAAGCGTGGCTTGCACCGGGCACGCCCTGGATGAGGCGATAGGTGGGTTTTAAGCCTTCGGTGTCGAACTCCATCGAGGCGTTCTCGAGGAACTCATTGTCGTGAGCGAAGACCTTGAGGCTCATGTGATGTGTGGTGGCAACCACGCGAGCCTCACTGCCAAGCAGGTCCTCGATCACGGTCCTTGCAAGGGCGGCACCCTCCAGCGGGTCCGTACCCGCGCCCACCTCATCGAGGAGAACCAGTGTCCCAGCATCCGCATCTTTAAGTATCCCGATTATGTTTTTCATGTGAGAGGTAAAAGTGCTTAAGCTCAGCTCGATCGACTGCTCATCCCCGATGTCGGCATAGACCTTATCCATAAGAGCCACGTCGGTCCCGTCATCACAAGGGATATGAAACCCCGTCTTTGCGATCAGCACCAGGATTCCCACGGTCTTTAGCGCAACCGTTTTCCCACCCGCATTGGGCCCCGTTACTAAGAGACCATGATTCCCGCCACCAAGATTTATGTCGAGCGGTACAATGTCGCCGGCCCCATTTCCACCTCGAGCCTCGGCACGCATCGCTTCGATCAAGAGCGGATGGCGCGCGCCCTTCAAGAGGATCCGGCCCTCATTATTAAGCGACGGCTCCCGGCAGGAGTATTCCAGGCTGAAGCGGGCGCCTGCGTTTATCACATCGATCTCGGTCAGGATCTCGAGATTGACCGCCACCTCCCCGGCATCCGCACGGGCAAGATCGGTGAGGGCCGAGAGGATACGCACGATCTCATCCTTCTCCTCGAGTTCCAGGCGGCGGAGCGTATTGTTAAGACCAACCGTGGCCATGGGCTCGATGAAGACCGTGGCCCCGCTCTGTGAGGTGTCGTGGATGATACCGTCCAGGCGGCTCTTGGAATCGGACTTGACCGGTATGACATAGCGTCCGTTTCTTATGGTGACCAGGCCTTCGCGGAGATGGCTCTGGAGATTGTCCTTGGCCAGGATACTGGAGAGGCTCGATGCTATCCGCGCGCTTACCTTGGCCTTCTCACGCCTTATGCGCTTAAGGTCCGCCGAGGCATCGTCCCGGATATTGGTATCCTCATCGATCGCCTTATCGATAGCGCGCTCTAGCTCTTTAAGATCCCTGATATTCGAGGCCAGGCCCCAGAGGAACGGTGCGCTCTCCCTGCTCTCGCTGAAGAAACTCTTAAGCAAGCGTGAGGCCCGCGCGGTGAAGCCGATATGGAGTAGCGAGCCGGCATCGAGCACGGCTCCCGGCACCTTTGCCCTGGCGAGAGCATCGGTAACATCGTGGAAACCGCTAATGGAAGGGTTCTTGTTCCACTCCAGGAGGGCCTTCATCTCCGAGACCATCGACATGCGCGCCGTGACCTCGGACTTCCCGGCAAGGGGCTTGAGGCTCAGCACCCTCTGCCTGCCGGCCTCGGTGGACGCAAAGCGGCCGAGGATGCTTAGAACCTTGTCGAACTCAAGAACCTGGATGGTATGCTTATCCATCGTATGGATACACCACCACGCCGGTAAGAAACCAATAAGATATCAGATCCAGTTGACCAGCCCCGCAGCTACTGAATCTGTATGGTGGAACTCAGTCCTTCTTCTGGGCAAGAAGCTCCTTCACCGTCCTGCTGGCGAAAGAGCCTTCGCTTCTTCCCACGATCCTGGGCATGAGCACCTTCATCACCTTGCCCATGTCCCGCGGGTCCAGTGCGCCAACCTCTTCAACGGCCTCCTGGGCCAGAGTCCTGACCTCGTCCTCGGTCAGTTGCGGAGGCAAATAGGTCTGGAGGATATCCATTTCCTCCTTCTCACGCGAGGCCAGATCGCCCCTGCCTCCCTGTTCGAAGAGCTCGATCGCTTCCTTGCGCTTCTTGGTCTCCGATATAACGACCTTGATGACCTCATCATCCGTGAGCTCATCACGCTTTGCTACCGAAGCTTCCTTAACCCGGGTTTTCAGCAAACGAAGAACCCTAACACGCGGCTCATCCTGCCCCTTCATCGCAGCTTTGAGATCTTCTCCCAACTTCTCACTAAGGGTCATTAGTAGCTCGCCCGTTGAGCCATCTTCTTGAGAAGCTTACGCCGAGCGGCCAATAACTTGCGCTTCCGACGCTCACTAGGCTTCTCGAAATGCTGATGCCTTCTGTACTCAGATAGGCGACCTTCACGCTCTATGAGCTTCTTGAAGCGTCTAAGAGCGCTTTCGAAGGACTCATTGTCTCTGACAATGACACCAGCCAAACCGACCCACCTCCCCTCGGGATTAACAAAATAGTGCCTTATGGGGGCACTTCTAGATACATTTTACCCGTCAACACTCCAATATACCAGACTGCTGAGCCCGTGTCAACAGGCTTAGGTCCAAGAGAGGCGAGAAAGCCAAAGATTCTCACTGTTCTCTCAAGTAATTCTCCTAACTGCTTATACCATCGCCCATTATAGGCATGTGCGCAGAGTGCCTCGGGAGCACGGACTTCTCCGGAACACCGGGGCGCAGCAGCGCTGGAAAGGGGCCTGCGGGAGACCGGCGGGCGCCCGAGGAGCCCTTCCTACCTGCACAGGGCCCCATGGCTCCAGAAGCCCGCCGCACGCCCGGGGAAAACCCGGTTGGACAGCCCGGCTCCCTGATGTATGATGGGTTTTAATATGACTACAGGCAAGATAGGAAAATGGCTAATTGGAATTGCCGCCGCAGGCGCATTGATTCTCATGGGAGCCTTGCTCTTCAAGCAAAACGGCACTCCCCCTTCCCAGGCTGAAGACATGGCCGGAAGGCTCGAGATGCTCCGCTCTCTGCCCTACGCGACCATGACCGAGGATAAGGTAACCGGGCAGGAGTCCGGGGTCGTTCTCCATAAACCCGAGAAAGCCTGCAGGGGCTATAACCTCTACTGCTCCAGGATCTCCCCCGAGGTCATCCTCATCGACATGGAAGGTGAGGTGGTACACCGCTGGTCTACTGCCGAGGCCGAAGAAGGCATCTGGGACGAGGCCGTCATGCTCAAGAGCGGGGACATCGTGGTCATAGTCAAGTTCAAGCAGCTGCTGAGACTGGATTGGCATTCGAACTTGATCTGGAAAAGAGACATATCTGCACATCATGACGTGACCCTGTCGCCGGAGAACACACTTTATGTAATCGAGCGCAACTGGGCGGACTACCGAGACTTGATGGTCAGGTTTCCTTCGATTGCGCACCTCACCGCCGACGGCAGCGAAATCGAGAAGTGGTCTTCATATGAACATCTTGATGATATCCGTCGCACCTTTGACCAGAGATCATTCCTCGATACCATCCTCGACAGTCTGCTTGCCAGCAAGGACAGC
>JAUVJV010000340.1 GCA_030592245.1 Candidatus Eiseniibacteriota bacterium | reverse complement strand
GATCGCGAATCCGAGGGTTATCAGCATACCCATAACGGCGACACAACCCAGGGCATGCCAGCCCGTCAGGGTAGAACGCACGTTCTTCCGCAGCCGTCTTTTCATTAGTGCCTCCTTTCGGCTGAGTTCATTATGGAAAACAGATTGTATCCGAGTCTGAACACTACCAAATCCCGGAACTGATGTCAAACGCATGGAGGAGACTCCTCGTGTTGCCAGTTCCGCTCCGCGCCCGGCGGGAGGCAGGCAGGCAACCCTGATTATTGTTGTATAACACGAACGCTATACCATGGTAGCATCCATACAAGGAGATAGGAATCCATCCGAGGAGGCACGGATGAAAGACTGCCAGGAGGGGTTGGAAAAATGTCACATCACGAACGCCTGAGAAACTTCCTACGGGCGCACACCACGCTCTTCATCGTGGTTCTGATTGTGTTCACGACTTCGCAGACGGCATTCGCGGAAGTCTCCGGCGGGGAGGCGGAACTCGATACGGTGGCTGCGAAACCCGATCCGGTGGCCGCGAACCGCGTGAAGGCGAGAGAGGCAGTGAGAAACCTCGAAGCCGCGAAGCAAGAGATGCGGGCTCTTTATAAGTCGGTAGAGGGGACAGCCGAAGAGGGGTTCGATCTCAAACGGCTGGAGATCCGCGAGGTATTGGAAGGCATGGGCAAAGATATAAGAGAACTCCTTGAGATCCTCTCCGCCGTCGAGATGTCCACTGCCCTAGGGGACTCGATTCAGAATGCGGTGGAAAGCAGCCTCAGGTTCCAGGCCGATCTTGCGCGGGATGTCGACGCTCTCCATTCCACTCGTTTGGCGGAGGCTAATGACCAGCGGCAGGGTATGCCGCCCGAGAGCCTAGGTAGGCTCGAGGTCCGGATTGGCGAGGCGGAGCAGCTCTTAGCCGGCAATCTGGCCCGCATACTTGGGATCGGAATGATGCAGGAAAAGGCCGGCCTCGACGCCTCGGGACTATGGGAGTGGACCGATGGCCGGCTTGCGGAGCACGCAAAGCAGCTCGAAATCCAGCTTCAGCTCGCGGTGATGGCGCGGCGGCGTGCCCTCGAACAGATAGATGCGGCGCAGCAGATCGGGATCAGCCCGGACGATGAGCAACTGCTTCGGTTTCAGGCTGCGGAGATAAGGATCGCCGCAATTATCTCAGGGCTGTCTTCAATTACGGACTTCATGGAGACCAGGGGGATCGAACCCGCAAAGTACCGCCTCATGGTGATTCAGGCGACCGGAGAGATTACTGAGCACATCCTGAACTGGAAAGTGCTCGTGGGGTTGGTGAGGGGGGGCGCTATTGATATCCTGGGCTGGTTAAGGCAGAACGCCCCCACGGCACTTCTGCGCCTGGGGATCGTGATTCTCTTCGCGCTTCTCTTTCGCTTGCTGGGATGGTTCTTCTGGTATATGGCTTTATTGTTTCGGCGACCTCCCAAGCTCCTCGGCAACCTTCTCCGGCGGATGGTGAGACCAACCTCCACTATCATAGGAGTACTGGCAGGCCTCTGGTTCCTCGGCGTGGACCCTACGACGCTGCTCGCCGGACTCGGGGTCATGAGTATCATCGTGGGTTTGGCTCTTCAGGATTCGCTAGGCAACCTGGCGGCAGGCCTATTCATTCTCCTCTACAAGCCCTATGACATAGATCAGATCGTCCTGGCGGGTGGAGTGCTGGGAAGGGTCAAGGGGATGGGTCTGGCCAACACTACGATCATCACCTTCGACAATCGCCGCTTCTTCATACCCAACCGAAAGATCTGGGGAGACATCATAGAGAACCGCTCGTTGGAGAAGGTCCGGCGCGTGCAGGCAACGGTCCGGGTCAGCTATGATGAGGACATCGTGAAGGTGCTTCAGAGCATTGGCGAGATCCTTAAAGAGAGTGACCTCATACTTGAGACTCCCGCACCGGCGATCTTCGTGTCGAAGCTTGACGACTCCTGGTTACAGGTATCCGTCTGGCCGTGGACGAAAACAGAGACATGGTGGGACCTGGAGACCGAGCTTCCGCTGATGATCCGCGTGGGGCTGGCCAAGAGGGGGGTCACGGTGCCCTACCCGCGGCAGGCAATCGACATCTCATCTGAAGGGCAACCGGGAACTCAGCCCGGGGCATAAGAGATGCCTGTTCCAGACGCCGGCCAACCCGGAGCAGTGGGAGGATCGTCTCGGGCGGTGAGCCAACCGGGTCAGCCAGTCCTGAGTGCACAGGTAGCTACCAGGTTCCGGAGCCGACCTCCACTACATAGGTGAGCCGGTCTATGTCAAAAGCGCCGTAGTTCTTTACTCCCGCACGCACGCCCCAGAAGTCGGTGAGGAATGACAGGAAGCTGAAGGGTGAATGAGCAAGGTTGAACCGGAGCCTGAACCCCGTTTCCAGGATGAAATCGGTCCTCATCTCCGTCCCACTTGTGCTGTCCGTCACGACATCGTACCGGTCCCATTCCACCCCGGCCGATAGATAACCGTCCACCCAGCGGGAAGCCGAGGGGGTATAGTGCAGCATCCACCCGATATCCCTGAGACCCTCATCCTTGAAGTATACGCGCTGGCAGAAGTAGCCCCCGGCGAGGGGGTCTTCCAGCGCCTTGAAGATAAAGAAAGGAAAGACCGCGGTGATGCCGAGGTCACCGTCGTACATCGCCGAGATCGAGATAGACTTGACAAAGGACTCGGCATTGGACCAATCTGCTACGGCATTGAAACTCGAGGCACCTTCCAGGGACGGCCAGTCGGGATCACCCTTGTCGGCGATGAAGCGCACGAGATCGTGTTCCGCCCTTTCAGCGGAGGGAAACGGCCTGAGCTCGTATATGGCATTGTCGGGGGCGTACACCCCGTTTTCGCTGTGGCGCTCACGAAGGGGGCTGTCGGGTGGCAGGGGCGGGAATACGCGATGTTTATCATTCCTGACCTTGGCCATCCAGGCCTCGTAGCTTCCGGTAAACAGCGTTCCTCCCCTTAAGACATCGCGCACGCCCCAGGCGTCATTGGCCCGCCTGTTGACGTCATAGCCCGGGGTGAAGTATCCGTCCGCGTTCTTGTCGGTACAGGACGCGTGCTTGCCTTCCTCGACCAGAATATGCAGCGGGAACTTGGTGTACTCATCGACGGAGAGCGTATTGTCATACCAGAGGATCCCGTGGGCCTTGCCGATTGCCCGGGTAATCACGATTGCATACGGGCAGTCTTCACACTCCGGACGGTGCCAGATAAAGACCTTGAACTGGACCGACTCCACGTCATGGGCATGGCCTCCGAAGCCGGATTCGGCATGGTAATAAAAGAAGAAATCCAGGTCTACGGCCACCACCTCCCTGAAATCGATGACGGACTTGCCCCGGTCTACGGGATTCGGCTTGTAGGCGGCCTCCTTATCCCCGCTGACCATGAGATTCCGTACCATGTAGTAGGTCACCGGCCTGTCGGGAGCGTCCTCAAATGGAAATGGCTCGGGCAGCCTTATATCTTTGCCGGCGGTCTCCCCGAGCAATGGTTCGTCGGGCGAGAACCAGAGAACCGGCCCGCAGTATGCCGCCAGGTCCTCCAGGGTCATAATCGGGTTTGTGCCCGACCAGACAATCGCCTGTATGGAATTATGGTCGCAGCATGGGACCTCTTTCCCCTGGATTTCG
>JAUVJV010000093.1 GCA_030592245.1 Candidatus Eiseniibacteriota bacterium | reverse complement strand
TGGTCCCCGGTGGAAGTCAGGCTGGTCGAACTCCTCCTCTACGAATGCAGTGGTGAGCTCAACGGTACGGTCCTGCCGGTAGTTGAAGAAGATGACCGAATCCTGCGGGCGGATGAGCCCGACCGGACCGCCCGATCCGTCGAGGATCACCGTGGGCCTTATGAACTCGTCGGTCTCCACGACCTCATCGGGATTGCCGTCTGGGGCCTTGCTGATGGCCCGATCGGCCCTGGCATAAGCCCTCTCAATTGCCTCGCGCGCCGAGTGAGCCTCAAGGCCCTTCCCCTCAGTGAGCGCCTCGTAGGCAAGCCGGATGCGGTCCCAGTTCCGGTCACGGTCCATGGCATAGTAGCGCCCCATCACTGTGGCGATCCTTCCCACCCCCAGCTCGGCCATTTTGGCTTCCAACCGCTCGAGGTAAGTAAGCGCACTCTTGGGGGGCGTATCCCGGCCGTCGGAGAAGAAATGAACATAGACCCGGTTGAGCCCCCCGCGCCGGGCCAGATCCAGTAAGGCATAGAGATGGGTGTCCATGGCATGGACGCCCTGGTCCTGGACAAGGCCCATAAGATGAAGGCTGCTGTCGTTGGCCTTACAGTTCTGGGTGGCGCCAAGCAGCGTGGGATTCGAGAAGAAACTGCCGTCGTCGATTATCTTGTTAACGCGGACTACTTCCTGCTCGACAATCCTGCCCGCGCCCATGTTGAGATGGCCGACCTCAGAGGATCCCTGCGATCCGGGAGTGAGTCCCACCTCTTCGCCTGCCACACCCAGCCGGCAGTGAGGGTAATCCTTAAGAAGCCTGTCGGTCACAGGAGTATGAGCAGCGGCAACGGCATTGCCGGGATCGTCCGGATCTCCAATGCCCCAGCCGTCTCTTATGATCAGAACAAGCGGTCGGCTCATCGGCCTGTCATCCCCTGACGGCATCGCATCCCTCTGTCCGTGCGTCGTCCCTCGCCGACGCGTTCTCAAGCCCTCACGCCATGGTTTGTGTCCGGTTGCGGTTCCCGAGCCCGGGCTACAGCCCGAGTTCGTCCGCTCTCTCCATCAGGCGGTTGTATTTTACCACACGCTCTCCGCGTGACGGTCCCACCTTCACCGACTGCGCGTTGGCGGCAACCGCAAGGTCGATAATCAGCGTATCGGTTGTCTCGCCACCGCCCCTGTGGGAGACGGTTATCTTAAGCCCATTGGCCTGCGCCAGCTGAATTGCCGCGACCGTCTCGCTTAAGGTCCCCACCTGGTTGGGCTTGATCAAGATCGCATTGATGGCCTTAAGATCTATGGCTTTCTGCAGACGCTCGACATTGGTGACCGTGAGATCGTCACCCATCACAACGATCCGCTGGCCCATCTTTTCATTCATTACCGGCCAGGCCTTCCAGTCGTCTTCCCCGAGGCCGTCTTCGATCGAGTAGATCGAATAGCGCTCAACCAGGTCCGCATAGTAGGAAATCATCTCATCCGAGCTGAGCTTCTTGCCGTCCCGCGCGAGGTTATAGGTTCCATCCTCCTCACAGAACTCCGAGGCGGCAGGATCCATGGCGATGCCCAGATCCTCTCCGGGCGCATACCCGGCGTCCTTCATGGCCTGCTCGATGTGAATCAAAGGCTCCTCATTCGACTTGATCGCAGTCGGTGCATATGCACCCTCGGTGCCCACATTGGTGTTGTAGCCCTGGGCCTTCAGCACGCCCTTGAGGTACATGTAGACTTCCATTGCGGCCCGCACATTCTCCCGGCCGCCGCGGTCTTTGATGATACCCACCAGGTACTCCTGCAGGTCGGTCGAGTTATCGGCGTGCCGGCCGCCCTCGATCACCACCACCATTGGCCGGGGCAGCACGTATTCGCTGTGCTTAATGTCGAACGACTCTCTTATGTGGCGGTAGAGCGGGAGCCCTTTTGAGATTGCGGCCGCCCTGGCGCTGGCAAGGGAGACACTCAAGATGCAGTTGCCGCCGATCTCCTCGCGCTGCGGGGAGGGATCAAGGCTCACAAGATGCTCATCAAGGGCCTGCTGATCGAGCGCGTCCATTCCAATCACCCCGGGACCGATGACCTTGCTCACCTTGTTCACCGCCTTGAGCATGCCCTTGCCCTTGTAGCGTTTGGGATCACCATCAACCAGGGTCACGGCCTCATACTTGCCGGCCGAAGTGCCATAGGGCACCGATGCAACGCCGACCGTGCCGTCTTCGAGCTTTACGACCGTCTCGAGCGTGGGCTGCGCGCTGGTACTCAGGATCTCGCGCGCTCTTACATCCTTGATTGCCGCCTTCATGGAACTGCCTCCTGTTTCTTTCAGTGATAGTCTGGCAATAATAATCCGATAATCGTTGGGTTCAATCTAACACCGGGTAGCCCCAGCGTCAATTGTCGCGGGAAGCCGGAATGCCCGGACCGGCTCTAGCCCCGGAATGGAGGACGACCCAAGGCTGAATTGGGTGGCACAGCCTGGTATAGGCTGTGATATGATGGCTAAACCAGCGAGCCCAAATAGAGCTGAGCGCACCGGGACGAACGCAAGCAATAGAGGCGGGGAGACCCATGAATAACTTCGGCGAGAAGGTGAGCTTCATCTGGTCTGTGGCGGACCTCCTGCGAGGGTCTACGGTCGGCACACCTAATCGCAACTACATTCACTACCTGACTGTTGTTTTCCCAAGTCCGCACGACCAGCAAGCGATTGTGACGCTACTTGACCAGGGAACGGATAAAATCGACAGGCCAATCGAGGCCATTAGGAAATCCAGCGACATGCTGAGAGAATACCGATCGGCTTTGATATCGGCGGCGGTGACGGGTAAGATAGACGTGCGGGAGGAGGTGGCCTGATGCCCAGAGGTGCATTCAAGCCCAGGTTCACGATAACGAATGCCATCGCAGGTGCGATCACGCGCATAGAGCGGGCACGGGGATTCCTTGAGGCCGCCACCTTGTCGGAGGACTGGGTAAGCGCCATGAGTAACCGGGCGCTGGTACTGGAAGCGCATCATACCACGCATATAGAGGGTACACAGCTCACTCTGGAACAGTCCGAGCGCCTGCTGGCCGGCGAGAAGGTACCCGAGGCCGACCCGGATGATACCCGTGAGCTTCTGAACTATCGCAGGGCAGTCGATCTTGTTTCCGGATACCCCGAATCGGGTGATCCTGTCACTGAGGGCCTGATACGGGAGATACACAAGCAACTTGTGGCTGGTGTCCGCGGTGGTGAGGCGGCACCGGGGAAGTACCGCAAGGTCCAGAATTACGTTATCAACTCGGCCACAGGCAAGACCATATACAAGCCACCGCCACCAGGCGAAGTCCCCGTCCTAATGAGGGAGCTTGTAAAATGGCTTAACCGTGAGAGTGACCTCCACCCCGTTCTCGTGAGTGGCATCGCTCAGTTCCAGCTGGTGCACATCCATCCCTTCCTCGATGGCAACGGACGCACATCGAGACTTCTTTCTACACTCCTCCTTTACCGGTCTGGCTACGACTTCAAGCGGCTTTTCACCATCAGCGAATTCTATGACCGCAACCGGACGGGTTTCTACCGGGCCATACAAAGTGTCCGGGAGATGGACATGAACCTGACCGGGTGGCTGGAGTACTTTGCCAAGGGCTTGGCCGCGCAAATGCGGGAGGTCACCCATCGTGGCAAGCAGGCCATTCGTCTGGATGTGCTAACTCATAAGCATGGGCTCACAGACCGTCAGGCGTCAGCCATGATCTATGTTTTTGAGCACGGCGGGCTGACCATCCAGGAATATGAGAGCCTATTTCCTGACCTTAACCGCAGGACGCTGCAACGGGATCTTAAGGCTATTATTGACAAGGGATTACTGGTCGAGCGCGGCACTGGCCCCACCGATCCTACCAAGCGATACGAGTTGAGTAAGAAGGTGCGCTGACAGGTTACTGTGACAAGCTGTGACATTCTCCTATGACAAACTGTGACAAGCAGGTGTGACGCCGGATCACGATATACTGCGACATATCCCGACATGGAGTGGCCGATTCAAACCTGCGCCAGGCGGCCCTGGCCAATACGATGGAGAACTTCGGGTACGTTTTCCTAAAGGAGCTCGAAGGCCTCTTCATCGACCGGATGGATCAGAACGAGGAGATCACGGCCAAGTACATGAACGAGAAGCAGTTTTGTGATGTGGTCGGCCGGCATCTCTTGAAGCAGGTCTATGAGCAGATCCGGGCGGATGAACCCGGTGCCGCCGCTGTGTAGTCACACAATTGCCTTCCTATAGCCCTATGGCGGCCCCGGCTCGCCTTTTCCGTTGACATTTAGGCGCACAGATGGGAACATAGGCTTGGCATAAGCCCAAGAGGGGAAGGAGTTACAGAGCATGGGAAGGATTGGACCTCTCGAGATAGCCCTTGTCGTCCTGGTGATCGTCTTGCTCTTCGGCGCCCGGCGCATCCCCGAGCTGATGCGCTCCATGGGATCGGGACTCCGGGAGTTCAAGAAGGGTGCCCAGGGCGAGATGGATGAGACCGAAGGCGCTGAGGACAAGCAGGCGAAGATCGACAAGTCCTCCGGCGGTAATAACGGATAGCAGAACGGGTGGCAGGCCCACCTCCAGGGGATTAGCAGTCCCGCACCTTCTGTGACCATGAACCCGTATCGGTGAACCCGCGCCGGTGATTCTATGCAACGGCCCAACCGGACACACTCTCACCCTGTCAGGGTCTCCAGTCGGATACCCCGTCCAGCCGTCAGCCGCGCACTACGCACGGCCGTCTACTCGATAAGTCTTTTCAGGTAGTACCGCGAGTAGATGGCCCCGCACGGATTATGAGTAAGAACCCGGTCCTTAACGATCAGCGTGGATACCGGCGCGTCTGAATTGGCTGTGAAGGCAATGTCATGACCCATGCAAAGGCCCGCGATCAGGTTGAGGTCGGTGTTCTCATCGTTCAAGATCCTGGCCTGTCCGATAGGGTTGCACATCACCTCATCGGAATCTCCTGAGATGGTCTCGAGCTCCAGGGCCTTCTTGGGTATGCCGCATACCTTGCAGCAGACCGAGAAGACCTCGAAGTGCTGGCCAAGAATCGAGTGGATCTTCTCGGCTTCGGCGGCGAGCCCGATGCAGAAGGCGATCCCGAGCCGCTTGTATCCCATGACCCTGGCGAACTCGATCACCTCTTCGATGCGCGTTTTCGTCATGTAGCAGGTGGATTCGATGTGGGCGGCCTTGCGGGCAAGCGTTAGCGCTTCACCAGTGTACGCGCCGAGCGTCTCATCCCGGATGTCGGTGCAGTCCTTACCCGAGGTACATTCCTTATTGTCGCAGAACGCACATTTCATATTAGCCCCCGATATTGGCTTCCGATCTATCCCTCGCGCCGCTCCTAACCTAGGACAAGAGCTCCACCTATGAAGTGAGCGCCGACAGCTTCTCTGCAAACGCCCGCGCGTATTCAGCGGTAGGAAAGACCGACTCCAGGATGCCGGCCCCAATCTCGCATGCCTCGGCGGGAGGCAGGCAGTACTGCATTTCAAGGAAGCCCTGCCGGTATTTCATAACCTCAGCCCTGACGTCTTTCCCATTCACCACGACATCAGCCATGAGCTCCGCCAGCCGGCCGAAATCATCCTCTTTCATCCCGAACCTGGTCATTTCCTGGACTCCGGTACGTATACCGCTGGATTCGATGAAGCTCTCATCATCCGGGAGCGCCTGGTAGTTGCAGACTATATTGTTGTTCTCAAGCTTCCTGGCGACATCCTCACCGAAGCCGTGCTCCCGGACCCTGAGGATCACCTGGTGGGTGTGGGTATAGCCATCCGCCGCATCGCCCTCGACCTTGAGGCCGTGCCGGGTAAGAGCCTGGGCAAATGCCCTGGCGTTCTTCCTCACCTGAGCCTGGTACTCTTCCTTAAACATGTTCATCTCATAAGTCGCGGCCAGGAGACCCAGGAGCGTTCCGAGGTGATGATTGCTCGTGGAGCCGGGGAAAGTCCTTCCCTTGATCTCTATCCAGAGCTTTCTCAGATCGTGGCCCTTCACGAAGTTGCTCACGATCACTCCCCGCTGGGGACCGAAGAAGGTCTTGTGCGTGCTTCCCGTGACGATGTCGGCACCCTCGGCGAGCGGCGCCTGGAAAGCTCCGTAGAGACCCAGGACGTGGGCCATGTCATACATGATCACCGGCCTGGGGTCGAGCTCCTGTACCGTCTCATAAGCTTCCTTCACCGGCTCGGGATAGATGAACATGCTCTTGCCGAATACGATAAGGTCGGGTTTCTTCTCGCGGATCAGCTCAACCATCCTCGCGACATCTATCTTGTAAGGGTTGTCGCTTGAGATGGGGAAGTTGACCACCGACTCCTTGCCGGTCTCGGGATCCTCTTCCACGTAGTTAAAGAGCGCGCCCATGGGCTGGGAGCTCAGGTGACCGCCCTTGCTCAGATCATTATTCATCACCAGCTTCATGCGGCGCATCGGTCCCTTGGCCTTGCGGGTAAGGTACCGGGCCATGGCCTTAAACACCACCTCATTGGCCATCTGCCCGCTTATGGTCCTGAGCTCGGCCTCCTTGCATCCGAAGTACTCCCTCATGGCATCTCTGGCCTGCTCCTCGACCTCTCTTATGAAGTCGATTCCCTGGTAGAAGTAGATCTCCTTGCCCTTCATCGTCCGGTGCTCCGCATAGCGGCCGGCGGGGTCTGAGATCTCGCACATCTTGACGAGAAGACTGGGCGTGGTCTCGGATGGAATGATGTTGAAGCACTCTCGCTGGCGCCACCGGTTGTTCTCGGTGATCCTCGATGCCAGGGCGGCGAGTTTGCCTTTAAGATCCTGCATAAGAAACCTCCTATGTTCATGGTCTGCCCAAGAGCATAAGCCCGGCACGCCCCTAATTCAACAAAAAGGGTGCTCTCCCGGTACGTGCCGCCTCCCTCGGCAGGGGCGCTGTCCCCGATTGAGGCGCTCGGCAGGGGCGCTGTCCCCGATCGGGGCGCCCGGTAGGGCGCTGTTCCCTTTCTCTTGACCCCTGAATCCCTTTGCATTATGATTTTCCTAACCGCAGATCAGCACATCTCTATCCACCGCTCTTACGAAGGAGGATCGTATGCGACAGTGTCTGCAGACTATCCGGATTGTTGCAGTTCTCCTCGTTCTGTCGTTCACTCTGAGCGCCCTGGCCACCGCCGATGATGTCCTCGTCGTGCATTACAAGCGGCACACAGGCGACTATGATGGCTGGACGCTGTGGACCTGGGATGCCGCCTCCGGGCAGGCTTCCCAGGATCTGGAGCGAACAGGGGAAGATGACTTCGGCCTCGTCTTTGAGTTAACCCGGGCCGATTATGGTGATGGTACCCAGATCGGGCTGCTGCCGAAGTATATGGAATGGGAAAGCAAGGATCCGCCGGACAGGATCTGGACCGCCGATATGGGTGATGAGGTCTGGATTCTCTCGGGCCTTCCGCAACTCTTTACGGAACAGCCGGGTGAGGAGGCCATGGGAACAGATACGGGTGACATGCTAACCGTGCATTACCACCGGCCACAGGGAGAC
>JAUVJV010000266.1 GCA_030592245.1 Candidatus Eiseniibacteriota bacterium | reverse complement strand
GGTCTCTTATTGTCATCCAGCTTGATGATCTCGGAATTGGCCCAGGCGTCGGCGCCGTCATAGCTTACGTAGATAGGGATGTCACCCACCAGGCTGATGTTCCGATCTTTGCAGTATGATTTCAAGGCATGCCACTGCCTGAAGGCGAGAAACTGGATGAATTCGATTCTCTCGACAGCGTCTCCGAGTTCGGCCCTGATGGCCTCCATTGCTTCCGGCTTGCGGTCGCGCAAGTCCTCGGGCCAGTCACTCCAGACGCGCTCGGAGTCCCGCTCCTTGAGCGCGGAGAAGAGCGCGAAGTTATCAAGCCAGTGGTCGTTTGCAGCACGGAAGCCCTCGAACTCGTGCTTGTCCTCAAATTCCCTGAAGCGCTCATAGGCCGCGTAGAGGATCCTGCTCTTGTAGGCGACCACGGCCGGATAATCCACGCGCTCGGGTTCGCCGTAGGGGAGGGGATGGAGATCCTCATCTGTGAGAAATCCGTCCCGCACCAGGAAGTCGGGGCTTATTAGAAGCGGACTGAACGCGAATGCCGAGGCGCTGCTGTACGGAGAGTTTCCTCCCACGGGATCGGTCGGGGTAAGCGGAAGGACCTGCCAGAAGGTCTGTTGGGACTCCGTCAGGAAGTCAGCAAACTCAAACGCGCCGGGCCCCAGGTCCCCGATGCCATAAGGCGAGGAGAGGGAGGTTATGTGCATCAGGATTCCGCTACCTCTTTTCATCGACTCCCTTCCTTACTAAAGAGCAGCGCGACCGGGAAGTGCTTAAGCACTTCGGCGAGCCGCAGGGTTCCTTCCGTAGCGAGCACCCCGCCTGTGATGGCGTCCTGCCATCTTGAGGCTACCGGCCCGGAGGCGGGAGTCCCGGGAAGCAGGATTTCAGTGTTTCCCCAGGCTTTATCACCAAGCGGCATCTCATCCGGCTCAACCACGCCCGTCAGGAAGCGCGGTGCGACATCAAGAGCCGTCCCGGTGTCATGGCTTCTGGCAAAAGCTACCACATGCCGGCTCAGTTCACCACTTGATTCAATGGGTATATATGAGCCCCTTGAGAGAATAGCAATGTTTTCCTTTCGCGCAAGGAGACCCCGGTGGGTGAGGAAAAGTTTCGCGCGCCCGTCCTCCGGGCACGAGAGGAGATCCTCAATGGTTCGAAGCGGGTCTTCCAGGTAAGCCTCGGTGATGCTGTCCAGATGTGCCGCACGCATGCCAAAGTCAACAGGACGGCGGTTGTCGGGGTCGACGAGATTCAAGTCCCAGAGCTCGCTACCCTGGTAGATATCAGGCACGCCCGGCGCCGCTATCTTAAGCAGGGTCTGGGAGAGCGAGTTTAGGATCCCATAGTGGGAGATCTTCTTCTCGAATTTCTCGAAGTCGCGAAGGAAGGCATTGGCTTCAGACACCTGGAGGATCCTCTCAACGAAACCCTCAACAGCCTTTTCAGAGCAGGCATCGGGGTGATCCCAGGAAGTGCGGGTCTTGGCTTCCCGGGCGGCCTTCACGGCGAAGGTCTTCATGCGGCTGACAAAGCCCTCGAAATCGGAAGAGTCAAACGGCCACGCTCCAACCAGCGACTGATAGAGCAGGTACTCCAGATTGGCATCAGGAGTAGCCCGGCTTTTGCATCTGAACGTGTGCTGCCGGTTCATGGCTCGCCAGGCGTTCACTCTGGCTTCCCATTCGGCGGGCATCTCAGACAGCACGTTGATGCGCGCCCTTGCGTCTTCGCCGCGTTTCGTATCGTGAGTGGATGTGGTACTCATCGAGGAAGGCCAGGATGCCCGGCGCTTCTCATTGAATTCGTGGAACTCCTCAAGGCTGACACCGAACTGCCCCGGGTTTCCCCCCACTTCGTTAAGAGAGATCAGGCGGTTGTACCGATAGAAAGATGTATCCTCGAAGCCCTTGGCCATAACCGGTGCGGTGTACTGCTGAAGCCGCATGAAGTAGTGCCCAAGAAGGACATCCGCGATCCGGCTGCCGTAATCGTTTGAGTATCGCCCAAGGAGGGTCTTGAGTCCTTCGATCGCCATCCCAAGGTCGGGTCGCCTCAGCTTGGCTTGCTCTATCGCCGTTTCCCATCTCTCAGCATCCTGCTCCGATATGCCCTCACTATTTCCGTAAGTTCTGTAGACGGGGAAACAAGCCAGAACCTCTATCAAGGCCACCCGCAGTTCGTCGTCGGTGACGCGGATAGCTGCGCCAAGCGTAATAGAGACCTTGCGGGTAAGCGTGGTCAAGATGCTGGTCTCCGACCTCATGTAGTGCTCGACTATGAAGCGCTTGCTTTCATAGACAATGTCCTCACAGGGGTCTGTCACTGCCGTGAAGTTCCTGAAGAGCTTGCTGAACTCGGTTGCCCCGGTCGAATCACAGAACAGGCCGTTCAATCGATTCAGGAAGTCATAGCCGGTCGTTCCCTGCGCCTGCCAGCCGGCGGGCAGGTCCTCGCCGGGGGAAAGGATTTTCTCCACAACGACGTAGGCGTCCCGGGCTCTGGCCCTGAGAGCCTCGAGGTATGCGGCAGGGTCGTGGAGACCGTCGATGTGATCGATCCTGAGTCCCGAGATCTTGCCTGCATCCACAAGCTCCAGGGTCAGCCTGTGGAGGTATTCGAAGACCTGGGCATATTGCATGTTGACCGAGATCAGCGTGTTCAGGGTGAAGAAGCGCCGGTAGTTGATCTCATCGGAAGTGCCCTTCCTTTGTGCGAGCTTGTATCGCTGCCCGGACAAGAGGTCATCCAGCAGGTTGCGGCCGGGAAGGACCCCGCTCCTGTTGAAGGTTTCAAGAGTCTCATCGATGTGATCTCTGACCTCGTCGAACGTCCGGTAGAGCTTCCAGAGCTGCTGCTTGATCCTCGGGATAGCCTCACAGTGGTCGCTCACGCCGGTGCTTGTAAGCAGTGTCTCAAGCGTCCTGATGATCTCGACCAGCGGCTGGAGAGCACCCCCTCCGGGGTCATCGGGTGATGAGAGCGCGAGTCCGTATCCCAGGACGTGAGGGTAGGAACCGATCCTGAGCGGCAGTCTGGTGTCTGAGCAAGTAACCCCCAGTCCGGCCTCATCGAGAGTGAGGCGGATCTCACCATCCGCAAGGCACTCGTGGTAAGGCCGCGCGAGGAAAGGCGCCAGAACGCGCCCCATGCCCCGGCCCTCTTCGCCGGTCCATTGAATATCGAAGAAGCTATGGAATATGGGTGTGGTCTCGGCCTCCAGAAGATCCATCAACATCCAGTTGTCACTGTCATAGGCAAGATGATTGGGAACTATGTCCTGGATGTAAAGCAAGCCGCTCCGATGGAGTTCCCCAATCAAGGCATCGAAGTCATCGACGGTCCCGAGGACGGGATTGAGCCGGTTGGGATCCACGATGTCATAACCGTGGCAGCTTCCCTTGCGTGCGGCGAAGATGGGTGAAGCGTATAAGTGTGAGACGCCTAGCTTGGAGAGGTAGGAAACGATGTCTCTCGCTTCCGAGAAACCAAACTCAGGACTGAATTGGATTCTGTAAGTTGCTCGCGGCATTTTCATCATAGGTTCGCCATAAGTACGCTTTGCCCGATCCCGGCTGACCCAGGCTCTGTTCATCCCTATGTGTTCAGGGCATGTTCGAAGCTCGTTCGGCCCAAGCTAACAGAGGCGGTAAGGGTGGTCAAGCGGTCAGGATGTAGCTTGACTGAACTCGCAGGCGAAGCGGATAATGAGCCATGGGAGACGAGTCGATGAAAGAAGTCCTCACATCCTGCACACTCGATTGTCCTGATACCTGTTCGATCCTTGCACAGGTGGATGGTGACCGCGTGACGGCCTTGCGCGGCAATCCCGACTTCGAGTTCACCCGGGGATTCCTGTGCAGGAGGTCGCGGAGTTTCCTCAAGCGCGTGTTCAGTCCCGATCGCATTCTCCATCCGCTCAGACGGGAGGGAAGCGTGTGGAGGGAGATATCCTGGAATGAGGCGACCGACCTGGCCGCGGACCGCATCGGTGGCGCGATCAAGGCTCACGGGCCTCTCTCGGTATTCTATTACAGGGATGCCGGATCGATTGCGGGGCTTAAGGCGGTGAATGACCGGCTATTCAATCTCCTGGGGGGTGCCACGTTTGCCAGTGGCTCGCTCTGCGGTGGTGCAGGGATCGCAGGGCAGACGGTTGACTTCGGCCTCAGGACAAGCCACGATCCCAACGATCTTCTCAATTCGAACCTCATCATCATCTGGGGACGGAACCCGGCCTGGACCAATGTACACCTGCTTCCCATTCTCCGAAAGGCAAAGGCCAGGGGCGCGACGCTGGTACTGGTGGACCCGGTTGAGACGGCGACCGCCAGGCTG
>JAUVJV010000459.1 GCA_030592245.1 Candidatus Eiseniibacteriota bacterium | reverse complement strand
AGCGTGCCCTTATCAGTGAGCCTGGCATCAACCATCCGGGCATTGAGGTGGCAAGCGTCTCCTGTGCTTATCTGTACCGCGTCCACGCCATGCCTCGCTACTCGCCTGGCATCGTTCTCGGTCATGAGGTCACCGGTAATGACAAAGATCCTATACTCACCCTTAAGCGCTTTGACCGTCTCCTCGATGAGCGCGGTCTTTCCCGAGCCGGGCGAGCTCACGAGGTTCAAGACCAGTGTTCCGGTCTCCGAGAACTTCTCCCTGTTCTTGCGGGCAATCTTGTCGTTCGCGGTGAGTACCTTCTCCCTCAGGTCAATCTTCTTCATCTGACTCAATCTCCACCTCTCTTATTGAGATCTCGCTGCCCGTGATCATGTCGAAATCGGTAGAGCCGCAGGCGGAGCACGTAAAGTCATCGGGTCTCACCTCGTACTCCTCGCCACATTTCCTGCACTTGCCGACAGGTTTGACCTCTTCAATCCTAAGACTCGCGCCTTCCAAGGCGGTTCCCTTGGTTATGGCTTCAAAACAGAACTCGAGGGACTCCCGGTCTATGCCCGCAAGCACGCCTATGTCCACCGTGACCAGGCCGACCCGGTCCGCGGAGTTCTCCTCCTTGACGCGCGTGACCACGCCTACTATCTGGGTGGCGATTCCGAGTTCGTGCATGGCTCCGCCCCGGGGTTCTGGATATCCCGGACTATCTCCTCGATCATTTCAGGCATCCTGTCCAGAAGCACCTTTGAGATCTGATCCCCCACCGTGCGAGGGTCCTTCACTTCGATGGCGTAGATCACGATCGTCTCCGGCAGCGGAGCATCACATGACCTGGCCACCTGGATCGCCTCGACAAAGTTAAGAGCGTGGCTGGGGCCGCTCCTTAAAGTCACTATGTCCGAACCGGCATCGAGACGAACCAGGGCCCCGGGCTCAAACCTTCCCGTCACCATCGCGTCTATCACCACGGCCACCCGATAGCCCTGTATGGCATCAACGACCTCGAAGCCACCCCCGCAGGAAAGATCAAGGTCGAAATCGCTGAGGCGCTTATGCACCTCGCCGGCTAAGAGCAGCCCGAGCCCGTCATCAGACATTATGGGGCTGCCGAGCCCTATGAGGATACTGTTCGCAGCCATAGGCAGGAAACTACCTTAGGTGAAAGTGAGCAAGTCGACCTGCCGAGCCCTACTCCTGGGCGGCGGCAACGGCCTCTTCGAGATGCTGCTTCAGGGTCTCGCCCTCGGCGTCGACTTTCTTGATCATCCCCGGCCAGTCCAGCGGCCCGAGTGCACGCACCTCTTCGGTCATCTTAGTAACAACATCGACGAATCGCTTGGCCTCAGCCGCCGAGATCCAATGGAGCTGAAGCCTCTCCTTCTCTATTCCGAACTGCGACATGAGATTTGCAAGAATATGATAGCGTCCTAATGCCTTGTAATTGCCTTCCAGGTAATGACAGTCCCCGGGATGACAGCCGCCGATCATAACACCGTCGGCTCCGCGTGCGAACGCAGTCATCACGAATGTGGGGTCGACCCTACCCGAACACATCACCCTTATTGGAATGATGTTCGGGGGGTACTTCATCCGGCTCGTGCCGGCTAAGTCCGCACCGGTCGAGGTACACCACTTGCAGAAGAATCCCACGATCTTGGGTTCGAACTGTCCAGAGTCTTTCTTCATTACCTTGCTCCTCTAGCTTACACTCTTAGGCGGTAATATGCATATCCAGTGTATTTTAAGACCTCCGGCTCGCGTGGTCAACAGTTTATTCACCTGTATCTACCGGCCCTGTCTCCTCTTTAGGTGCCTCCTCATCGGGTCCCCGGGGGGCTTCGGTCTGCCCGCCATCCGGGGAGGCGTCCTCATCGGGAGATTCCTCTTCTGAGGCGGCTTCCCGGGCTGCCCCCTCCTCTTCCTCCGGCAGGAGGGCTTCTATTTTCTTCTTAAGAAGCACCTCGTCCCCGGGCCTGTATCCCTTGGTCCTGAAGTGGATCTCGGCCTCCCCGTTAAGCACCACGGTAGTCGGGATGGCGGCCACCTTGAAGCGCTTGGCCACGGCCCCCTGAGCATCGAGATAAACCGGCAGCTTGATCTCATTCTTGACGATGTACTTCTCCAGCTGGGTCCTTCGGTTCCTGGCATCGAGGGAGATCGCCGCGAAGTGTACCTTCCTGGAGGCCAGGTCCGCGGCTATTTTCTCGATATGAGGCATCTCGACCCGGCAAGGCCTGCACCATGTGGCCCAGAAATTAAGCACCACCGGGCCTTCCGCCAGGAGGCTGTCTACCTTGACCTCATTGCCATCCATATCCTGCAAAATTATGTTCTCATAACCCGAAAAGGCGGGCACCACGCCCGCAAGTACTCCCAAAAACAAAAAAACCAACACCACCCTATTCATCAGTCACCCCCCTTGTCCTACCGGAGCTTAGCACCTGGCCCCCCCAAAGTCAACACTCGGGCAGCCAGAGATCCGGCCATCCCGAAGTGTTGTAACAAGTTAAACTTGACTTAGGCGCTTTCAGTTCCGAGAATAAGACGTTTAGAGAATCTTCTGAAGAGGTTCT
>JAUVJV010000313.1 GCA_030592245.1 Candidatus Eiseniibacteriota bacterium | reverse complement strand
GCTTCTATGGTTGGTTTTGCTTGCATCTTAGAATCATTATAATATACCCTGAGCCAGAGTCAAGCGAAATCTCAGTCCGGGCACTCCTGTCTCCCTACCCGGCCGGCCTAACATGGTCCAGGTCAACCAGTTCCATCATGGTTCAAGTCAGCGGGAACAGAGCCGATATAAGGAATAGAGAGAAAACACACCCGCCGGCCATGGGTGATTATGGCCAAAATAGACAAACTGCTTGAGATCGTAAAATCCGCCGGCGCTTCCGACCTGCACCTGGTGGCAGGCTCCGTACCCCTGGTGCGGCTGCACGGCCAGCTCGAGAAGACCCGCCACCGTGAGTTATCCCATGATGAGGTAAAGCAGCTCGTCTACGAGATCCTGACCGACGACCAGATCCGCCACTTCGAGAAAACCGGCGATCTCGACCTTGCCTACGGCCAGGACCACCTGGGTAGATTCCGCATGAGCATATACATGACCCAGACCGGAGTCGGAACCGCAATAAGGATAATTCCCGAGCAACCACCCGACCTCCTGTCCCTGGGCTTCTCCCAGGCGGTATGCGAGCTCGTGGAGAACCGCTCGGGCCTCGTCCTGGTCACGGGCCCTACCAACTCGGGCAAGACCACCACCCTGGCGGCCATGGTGGACCACATAAACGTCAACTCCTCGAGGCATATCGTGACCCTTGAGGACCCCATAGAGTACATCCACACCAACAAGAACTCGCTCATTTCCCAGCGCCAGGTAGGCCTCCACTCGGCTTCCTTCTCCACCGGCCTGAGAGCCGCCCTGCGTGAGGATCCCGACGTTATCCTGGTGGGCGAGATGAGGGACTTGGAGACCATATCGCTTGCCATGACAGCCGCCGAGATAGGCTTGCTCGTCATGGCCACTTTGCATACCCGGTCGGCCTCGGCAACCGTCGACCGGATCATAGAGGTCTTCCCGGTGAACCAACAGCAGCAGATCCGCGTGATGTTTGCCGATTCCATCCGGGGCGTGCTCTCCCAGCAGCTGCCCCGGCAGGCCGACGGCCAGGGCCGGACCGCCGCCTTCGAGTTCATGGTCCGGACCACCTCGATTGCCAGCATGATCCGGGAACAGAAGACCTACCAGATACCTACAGCGATCCAGACAGGCCGTAAGCAAGGCATGCAGCTTCTGGATAACCACCTGCAGCAACTTGTGGAAGCGGGACACATAAGCCCGCACGAGGCCCTTAAGTGCGCCACCGATCCCAAGAGATTCCAGGAGATGGCAACCAGGTTGCAGCACCAGACCGCAACGGTCTAGGAGAACCGTGGTGAGAGAACGACTGGACAAGATCCTGCTCGAGAAAGGCCTCGTCGGCGATGGCGAGATCAGGGAAGCCCTGCTTCGCCAGAAGGTGCACGGCGGAAGATTCGGTTCCGCCCTCATGTACCACAGAAGCATCGACGAGAAGGGACTGACCGGGGCTCTGGCCGACCAGCTGGGTTGTGAAAGCGTGGTTCTCTCCGAATGCGAAATCCCGGGGAACGTCATCGAGATGATACCGGCTAAGGTTGCGGTGGCCCGAATGATCGTGCCCTTCGAGTATGATCCCAGGCTGGAGGGCTTGAAGGTAGCCTGCCTCGACCCAACGGACCATGACCTCGCCAAGGAACTCAGGTTCATTGCCCATGGCAAGCAGGTCGAACTCTACGTGGCTGCCGAGATCGCCATCAATACCGCGATAGCCCGGTACTACATGGGCAGAGACACCTCCATCGACGCCAACCTGCTGCTTGAGATTCCCGAGGATGCTACCAGGACCACCGAAGTCGAGGGCACTGCATCTGCAGATGAGTCCTTGGTATCACGACCTCAGGCCAGGGCAGCACTGATCGTGACCGATGAGGAGTATGCCGCCCCCCTGCTTGAGGCTATTCTCGAGCGCAACGGGCACACCACCACGATTGCCAGTACCGCTGATGACATTCTCGATCACGTCAAGCGCGAGAACGTCCAGAGCGTGCTCATAAGAGAGAACATGGTCGAGGACAAACGCGATCTTGCCGATCGCATCCGAAGGGTGTCCCCGAGCACCGATCTACGCTACTACCGCGATGCCTCGTCCCTCGTCCTGGACGGAGGCCATCACGACGCCGAGGAGATCGTGGTAAGCAACCTCGACATGCTCACCTCGCTCTTGGCTGCCAAGGCGGGGTTTAAGTCCAACCACAGCGGCAGGGTGGGCCGCTATGCCGCCAAGCTTTGCCGTAGGATGAAACTTCCCCCCGTTGACAGCATGCTCATAACAGATGCCGGATACCTTCATGACGTGGGCCGCTACTACTATGACGTGGAAGAGGCCGATGATCACCGCGAGGCCATCAAACTCAGCCTTAAGCTCCTGGCATCACTCGACTGCTCGCCTGCGGCCCTGGGAATACTCCGGTCTGTCTATGCCGACCTTGACGGGTCTTGCGGCGACCGCCTGCCGCTTGAAGTCTTGGGTGCGAGCATCATCACGGCGGTGGATCTCTTCTGTCACGCCGTTCCACCCGAGCAGCGCCTGTCACTGGATAAGCTCGATGCCGTGCAGAAGAAACTCCGGGGCTTGAGCGGTAGTCTCCTGCTGAGAGACGTGGTCGAGACCTTCATCCAGATGGTCCGCGAGGACATACTCGATATCAGCCGCGCGGGCAAAGAGCTTCAGCTCATGATCTATCATCAGGACCCCGCCGCCGGGCAGTCTCTCGAGATGCGGCTCAGAAACGAGGGGTTCCACACCGTCATGGCGGCGTCAACCGATGAGTTTATCTCGCTCTACGAGCGGAGCAGACCTGAAGTCATTGTGCTGGCTCTTGCAGGTTCGCCTGACGAAGTCACCGCCCATGTGGATGAGTTGAGGCGGGCCGGCATAGGTTTCGCCGAAACCCCTGCCTTCCTCTTGGTCGAGGGAGACTCGATAGCCGGGCTGACCGATCTCTTGAGCTCGGATATCGAGGACCTTGTGACCGCCGAGCAGGGCTTCGACGTGCTGGCAAGCAAGATCAACAAACTTGCCTCCAGGCTTATGCCGGTATCCCGCGCCGCGGGTGAGGATTCCCCGAGCAAGGGAACAACCGGCAGGCTCTCGGACATGAACCTCATTGACCTCCTTCAGGCGCTCGGTCCCGGGCAGAAGACTGTGGTAATGACCGTGAAGAACGAGATCGCTGACTCCGGCCGGCTCACCATCTACCTCAGCCAGGGGCGAATAGTCTATTCCAAACTTGGGGACCTCATCGGGGCCGAGGCTATATACGAGGCCCTTACCTGGGGCGATGGCACCTGGAATGTTGAGCCCGTGGCCGAAGACAAGATACCCGAGGCCAATACCGACCAGTCCAATGAGTCCATCCTGATGGAAGGCTGCCGCTTGATGGACGAGAAGGTCAAGACCGGACACTTGCTCTAGCGGCCCGTTTTGCAGACCTATCTACGGTATACGTCCTTGCGGTGCCCGACCTTCACGACGTGAATCACCAGATGCTCATCGTGGACCGAATACACGATCCGATACCGGCCCTGACGCACCCGATACCGGTTCTCTCCGGAAAGCTTCTCACACCCGCGCGGCCGGGGTTGATCAGCAAGGTTCTGGATTCGCCGGACTACGCGTCGCCGGTCTCTCCTGTTCGGGATCTGCTCGATCTCCCTTGCAGCCGAGGCCTTGATCAGGACTCTATATCTTGCCACGGCGCTTGAGGTCCTTCACCACATCCTCGAATGGGAGCTCAGGTTCGCGAACCCGGTCAGCGAAAGCTGCCAGATCCTCCGCGTCCTCCGCGAGGGCCATCTTGACCGCATCGTTCACGATCTCCGAGATCGAGCGGTCGGTCTCGGCAGCCTTAAGCCTCAGCGCCCGGTGGATCTCGGGATCGAAGTATACTGTCGCGCGCTTGTTTTGATCACTCATACCAATATCATAGCACTATAACG
>JAUVJV010000361.1 GCA_030592245.1 Candidatus Eiseniibacteriota bacterium | reverse complement strand
TCCTCGGATCCCCCTCCCATGCATCCCTGTCCAAAAGCTGCTGCAGGAAGAAGCAGCATTGCGATCAGCAGCCAGAGCCACGAATCTCTCATTTTCCCTCTCCTTTCGCCAGGGGATCTCAGGCCTTCAGACTCCCCTGCACCTGCGGTCAGAACCATACTATTCGGTTAAGTCTCTTGACCGGCAATCGCCGGCCTTCACCGGACGGTCTCCCTACCTGGCCATCCAGGCCAGCGTCGTGGTATCGTAGTCATAATCGGCCGGACCGGTCCACTTGTGTCCAGTCAGCTCGCTGTAGATGAGCGAGTTAACCCCGTACTTGAGGCTCTTGGCGTCATATCCCAGGATGGTCAGGTATGCCGTGACCATCGATGAGGTCTGACCGCTCCAGCAATAGGTGACGACAGTCTGGTCCGGGTCATAGTACATGAACTCATTGTCCTCGAGACTGAGAGGCAAAACCCTGTATGCACCGTCGATAATCCCGTAGTCCGTGACGTCGCCGGCTTCGAAGTAGTTGTTTATGAAATAATCGCCGGGTGTCTCAAGAACATCGGCGCTGATGATTCCCTTGAAGCCCCCGGAAAGCATGGCATCAACTCGTTCGGCGAGAATGCCCGCCCCTTCGGTCTCGGCGGCATCCAGGATGGGATACTTATGCTCGACAGACGCCGGGGCAGGACCATCCACCCAATTGGGGTCCTCCACGGCGATGCTTGCAACATTGGGCGTCCACTTGTCAAAATCCTCATTCCAGGAGCTCATACCCCACTTCAGCACCTTGGCATTTGCATATCCGCTCAGGCGGAGAGCCATCACCGCATGACCCGCAACCTGACCGGTGAGACAGACAACCACTATGTCCTTCCCGTCGCTCTGGCCGGCGACAGTGAGGATATCGTCCAGCTCGGCATTCACGGCCTCGGGGATATGGCCCGAGTCATACACGTCTTCCTCACGGATATCTATTATGTAGAACAACGAGGGATCCGGCTCCACGTCAACAGCAAGTATGGTCCAACTGCTGAGAACGTCGGGAAGGTCAAGATTTTCGGCGATAAGATACGTTCTCAGGGTGGCGAAATCGCCCTCCCCGACCGGTGGCGCATTCGTGTTTTCGGAGCATCCGGCCAGGATCGTGGCCGCCAGGGCCAACAAGATCAGGAAATATCTGGTCGTGCTTTTCATCTTAGTCTCCTCTTAGATACGTCGTAGTGGACTCTCTTGGAGTCCCGAATCTGTCACTCTTTGGTATCGGCGGGACCACCTCGGAGAGAATCGGCCTCCGCAAGAACTCGTGTTGAAACCCCCTTCCTCATCTCGCAAGTCATCTCCTAAATCAGCGTCCCACAATCACCTTATTCTTGTCACTATCATGATCTGTGTCCGGGGATGAACCGCCAGGCTGACCCATCAGCCCCCGCAACCGCCTTCTTCCTCCACCTCTTCCACTTCAACGGCATCGGGGCCCTCCGTCCAGACCACCCATCCCCCATAGAGATGCCTCACATTGCCGTAGCCGAGCTTCACCAGCGACTCCGCCGCAAGCACCCCGCGTTCGATCTTGTGCCCGTACAGGATCATGGCTTCGTCCTTCTCGGGCACGAACAGGCCTTCGCTGTCCCAGTACTTCGAACTGGCGATCTTGCTCTCCAGAACCCCGCGCGGGATATTGATGGCGCCGGGGATGCTGCCCTCGTCGAACTCATCAGGTTCGCGTACGTCGATAATGGTAAAGTACTCATCGCTATCCATCAGTATATTGAATTCATCGATGTCTATCTGGTTTACGCCCACCTTTGCCTTGGCGACCATCTCCTTGACATCCGCGCACGCCGCTGGACCTCTGCCCTCGATCCCCGAACCTCCACACCCGGCAAGCGCTGCAAGAAGAGCCAGCAACGATATGAGTGAAAGTACTCTCATCATTCTCACCTCACCTTATACGGCGGAGAACCTGCCGGTCCGCTCGTTCCATTTGACAAACACATACCAGAGGACGATCAGGATCAGGAACACAAGAGCCGCTCCCCAGTACCCGAACCAGTCGGGAAGAAACACTTTCTGCTGGGCCCAGTCCGGAAGGATATGAGTGAACCCCGGAACTATGAACTTTTTCGAAAGGGGGGCAAACAGCATGAACCCGAGTGCCGCGAACCAGAGTTTAACCTGTCCCTCTCCGGCCCGCCATATGGTACCTATGGCACATCCCCCGGCCACGGTCATCCCAAGGCCGAAGATGGTTCCGCCGATCAAGGCCTTGACCCAGAAATGCGGGTAGACCCAGGTCATGGCCAGAGCCCTGGCCGCACCCGGCGTTGAAGTGCCCACACCCATGTACTTGATCACGGTGAACCCGAATATCCCAACGACCAGCGCAACCATCACCCCGAGCGCGGCTTCGGATTCGCCTGTCATGAACGGTTCCCTGAAAGCCCTCACAATGCAGAACCGGGAACGCTGGAGAATGATCCCGATAACAAGGCCGATGATCGCGAACATGGCAAGGATGTTATTATCCTGGAAATGCCGTCCGAAAGTAACAAGCAGGAATACCACCAGGATGACTCCCACCACCGGTTGCCATATGCCGCGGCGTCCCTTTGCCGCCAGCAGGTTATAACTCTTGCCCGCACTCATCTTGGGCAGGTTCTCCATTTCCCAGAACAGATAGCGCAGGGCGATATAAGTCCCCACGAGAAACCCTATCGCCAGGATGATGGCCCCACCGGAGAGCGCCGCCCACCCGCTTAAGAATCCGCCGATCGTGCAGCCGATTCCCAGGGTCGCGCCGAGCGCCATGAGAAGGCCGCCCACGAACCCTTTGAGCATCTCTCCCGGGGGAGGTATGCGCAGCGCAAACTCGCGCCCCATCAGCGCTCCCGCAAATGCGCCGAGCAGGGTAAGAAGCCCCAGGAGGCCGTACGTGTGAGATAGGACGGGTTTCAGGTTGGGGAGGTCGATCACCTTGAGTGTACTATAGATGTTCTCTCCCCAGTTTATGTATGTACCACTTCCACCCCAGGGAGATTTTACCAGGAACAAACAGACATTGAGCAAGGCCAGCAAGATACCTGCGGCCCACATGGGCCAGGTCCTGCCGAAGAACGTGCCCCACAACTGGCGCCAGGCTCCCTTTTCATCGTTTCCCATCGAAGATCTCCTTCTCGAAGTGAGCAATGCCCGATCTTGCTAGACCAGGTAGTCTCGCTAGGGTCATGACTTACGGATATAGAACTTGTACACGCCCCCATCTTCCTCGAATCCAAGAAACTCGTTTCCGGTCTTCTCGCACCAGCCGGGAACGTCACCTTTGGACCCGGGATCGGTACCCAGAAG
>JAUVJV010000322.1 GCA_030592245.1 Candidatus Eiseniibacteriota bacterium | reverse complement strand
GGCGTGAATAGCCTTCTGCTCACCATTCCCGGTCCGACTCGCCCTGATATAGGCTCCGAGGTCATAGCCCGTAGCGGCCAATCCCTGGCCGCCTGTCATGTACCACAATTGCTGATTCTCACCGCTGGTCCAGAGCCCTGTTCCGCTGGCAGACGTGTTTTCGAAGAAAACACTCGTTCCAGTGGTTGACTCGTTTACGTGGAGTGGTCTCTCGGGGGCGCTTAAACCGCCTATGCCGACATTGCCCGTAGCATGGTCGATTACGATGGCGTTCGTGTTGGCAGCCCCACCGCTGATTGAAGCATAGCTAGAGCCGCTGCCGAATCTCAACCTGTTGTTAGAGATACTGGTTCCCAGTGTCACGATGTCCATCCAGATGTCCGCTTCAATATCCAGGTCAGCTCCCGGAGAGGTTGTGCCGATGCCTACTTGCTCATTGTCGGAGTCAAAGCGAACCCAGGCGGTACTTCCATCCTTGCGGATGTAGACGTCATCATCCGGCGTCAGGAACAGATCGTCATTGGCGGTCACAATGAGATCGCCCGATGCTTCGTAAACTCGCGTATGATCGCCGGAAAAAGCAATATCACCACCCGCATCCAGCCGGATATCACCTGCAATGTGAAGCTTCTCCGCAGGCGTGGTCGTCCCGATACCCACATCGCCATCACTCTCAATGGTTAACCGGCTGGCATTGTTCACGCCCAGTTTCATCTTATTGACCGCGTGATCGTATGTCACCCATCCTGCATTCGCATCCTGGGGATCACCGAAGTCGATACCAGCTGACTTGTCATTGGGTGTAAGCATGTTGATCCGCACACTGTAATTATCCTCTATGACCAGCTCCGCCCCATCCACCGCCGTCACCGTCCCCGCGGAACCGTCATGCAGGTGCAACAACCGCTCGGCCTCATTTGTGCCTATGCCAACCTTCCCATCTGCGTTGACATACACCACATCTTCGGGATCCCCGTCGTCGGCATCCAGGGAATGACTGTCGCCCACTCCACCGCCGGCATCGTCCGTACCATCGGCAAAGCCGGCAGGTACACCGTTCAGATTGTCCCAATGCATCACATTGGAGCCCGTGTTGGGATCAGAACCATCCGATGTATTCAGCTCAGTCTCAGTATAGTAACGGTCATCATGCGTATGGCCGACCAGCGAGTAGGAATCCGAGTGAAGTCCGCCAAGACTGTCCGAGGCCATCGCATGAAACGCATAAGGTACACTCACTAACTCCCTGCGGGGGCTCAGGATCTCTCCACCCACCTCTACCTCGAGCCACATCCGGCCATCAAATGAGACATCCAGCGGTGTCACGCTTCCAAGGATCGCTGAAACCACTCCATCCGTATCCGCTGTCACCACCTGGGTCTCAGTCCACAGATGTGTGCCCTCTGCCTCCACATCATAGATACGGAACACCATCGTGTGGGTACCGGGAAGTGGATCTCCGCTCACACTGTCGGAGAGCCGGCCCTGGTAGTTCACCCTATGGGGGATCCCAGCCAGGACAACACTCGATGCCGCAGCGATAAATAGCACCAGCACACATACCCTCAGTAACGTCAAGCGCTTACGCATCTCGCGTCCTCCTTCTAATGGTGTTTCACACCTGCCCGGGTACAAAGCATCGCGCTCCGCACGAGGCTTTGCCATCGTACCACAAACAGGCAGATTGCGTCAAATATGTCCCGCGTGAAAGCATTCCTGAATTCGGACACGTAGGGCTATGGTCTGATCTGCACTCTGAGGAGGATGGCCTGCCTAGAGACCCAGGAACTGGATAGCGGCCCCGCACATACAGATCGTGGCGCCCGCTATCGCGTGGGCGTACCTTTCCACTCTTGCCATGGGGAGCAGGCTGATTCCGTAGCTGGAAAGAAGAACGACTCCCAGCATGGTCCCGATGGTCACGATTCCGAATACGGCAGCCACCAGGATAACCCCGGCGAGGCTGGCTTTTGCCGCGGGATACATCAGAAGGGGTATCAGGGGCTCGCAGGGACCGAGAACGAATATGGTGAAGAGGACCCAGGGGGTTATGCTCGCCCGCTGCTTGTCGTGGACGTGGGTATGATCCTCGGTGTGAACATGGGTGTGAGTGTGCGTGAGGCCGCCGTCGTGCAGGTGTCTGTGCTCGTGAGGCTTGTTCCTGATGGCCCTCCTGAGCCCCCAGACGAAATAGACCAGCCCGAAGGCGATCAGAACCCAGGCTGCCAGAGAGCCCCGGACGGACTCGAAGATCTCGAGCCTGGTGATGCCGATCCCGAGCGCGATCCCGATCATGCCCAGCACCACCGAACCTCCAACATGGCCAATGCCGCAGACCGCCGTCACCCAGAAGGTCTTGGCGCGTGACCACCTGCGAGCCCGGCCCATCATTATGAAGGGAAGATAGTGGTCGGGCCCCAGCAGCGTGTGGAAGAAGCCGATGGAAGCCGCGCTCACTAGGAGCAATGTAAGCTGATGAGACAAAGCAATCTCCCTTCGATGCTCAAGTACGAGAGTATTCTAAACCGGGAGCAGGGCATTCGCAATCCCCAAAAGTGGATCCTCGGCCTAGGTGCTCCGGTTGAGGGTCCTTGCATCGGGGACTATGGTACCGAGCAGGTCCTCCGAGATCGTGCGAAGCACCTCCGCGACGCTCCAGGCCTGCGCGAAGCACCCGTTGGGCCTCTGGGGTGGGTCTCCGTCGAAGATCTCGCTCATGGTGCCCAGGCCCGCATCGGCGAAGTGCTCGATGAAGGGCTCGAGCAGCTCGAAGCAATGGGTGATGGTCCTTCCGGACCTGCCGTATCGCCTCAGATATGCTCTTATATAGTGTCCCATGAGCCAGGGCCAGACCGTGCCCTGGTGGTATGCGTGATCTCGCCTCTTAAGGTCCCCCTCGTAGCGGCCCCGGTAGTCGGGATGGAGAGGGGACAGGGTGCGCAGCCCATAAGTAGTGAGCAGCTCCTGCTGGACCACCTTGATCACCTGCCTCCACTTGGCATACTCAAGGATGGGGAAGGTCAGGCTCAGGGCGAAGATCTGGTTGGGTCTTATGGCATCATCCCTGTGGTCGCCGTCTATGTAGTCATAGAGGCACCCCTTCTCGTGATTCCAGAACTGCTTGTTGAAACTGTCGAATGCCGTGCGGGCCAGGTGATCGTACGTGCTCTCCTGGGCCAGTCCGCCGAAGTCGGAGCAGAACTCCGCGGTTATCCTCAGGGCATTGTACCAGAGCGCATTTACCTCGACGGCCTTGCCGCTCCTGGCCGTTATCACCTCATCGTCGAGCTTGGCATCCATCCAGGTGAGTTGAACGCCCTCCTGCCCTCCGGAGAGGAGGCCATCCTCGTCGGCCTTTATGCCGAACTTGGTTCCATCCAGATGCCACTTAAGCGACTCCCTCAGGGCGGGAAGTACTTCCGTTATGAAGGCACCGTCGCCGGTATAGTCATAGTATTTTCTTACCGCTTCAAAGAGCCACAGGGTCGCGTCGATGCTGTTATAATCCGCTCCCGATGATGAGTCGGCAAACCGGTTGGGTATCAGGCCCTCATCCATGCTTGAGATGAAGGTGCGGATGATTCTCTTTGCATCGTCGAACCTTCCGGATGCCAGCGTCAAGCCGGGAAGGCTTATCATGGTGTCCCTGCCCCAGTCGGCGAACCAGGGGTATCCTGCTATGATGGATCGCCCTTCGGCTCCGCGCCTCACGATGAAGGCGTCGGCCGCCGATAGGAGCGTCCTTCCCAGGTGGGAGTTGGCAACGGGAGTATCCACGATGCGCTCTCTCCGCGCGATCTCGTTCTCCTTCAAGGTCTCGATCCCGGTGACCGGCT
>JAUVJV010000221.1 GCA_030592245.1 Candidatus Eiseniibacteriota bacterium | reverse complement strand
TGGCTTTGTCTGACAGCGTGTATGCGGTCGAGGTGCGCCATGAAGGGACGCCGGCTGCCGGGGCCGTTGTAGCACTCCTGGGCGACAGGGGCGAATACGGTGTCGGCATTACCGGAACGGACGGCATGGCCCGGGTCAAGTACCGTCCGCGCGGGTTGGGTTGGGTCGATGTGGTGGTTAGCGGCGCGGGCTTCGCAGTCGGCGAGGACAGCGTCGAGGTGACCGGTGCCGGGGGACATATCTATGTGAGCGCCGTTAGCGTCGATGACGGCGCCGGCTGGACGGGGAACAATGACGGGATGGTCGGCTGGGGTGAGCGCGTGGGCTTGGGAGTCAGTCTCGCCAATGCCGGGACGGGCACCCTCGATGGGGTGACCTCTGACCTTCGGATCATACCGGGCTGCAGCCTTTCGGTGAGCGTCGAGATAGACAGTGTCCGGAGCGCCGATGAGATATTCATAGGCGGCGGCTGCGAGCACCCGGCCGGTATTCCTTTCTCGCTTGGTGCCGGCGAGGGGACGCTGGGGCGTTGCATGAGGCGGCAGGAAGACAAGTACGGCTGCTGGATCTGGCTCGACAGAATGGGCTGGCACGTCCGGATGATGGGTGACGGCCTAGCCCACACTTACGAATGTACCCTCCGGGTTCATACTGAATTGGTGGGGCATGGTGGTCATGGCCTGGAGGAGGGGGATCTCATCACCGCCGGCGGAGCCGGGCTGGTGTTCCAGGGAGAGCTCTCGGCCGGTGATTTCGAGGACGGGCTGGATCTTATACTCGGGATGGACGGCAGCGTGGAGGTTCATGACGGCCAGGCATTCTATGGGTCGGTGGGCTCGAGCGATGTGGTTGGCTGGTATGATGTTGAGTACCACTCCTCGGGAGTGGGGGATGGTCTGGGAGTGTGGTACGAGTTATCGATCTCAGACGGTGGAGGCGGCAGTTGGGTTGACTGGTTCCAGGTGGAGGTGCTTGACGGCGATCTTCTTGGCGAGCGGATAGAGTTCGTGAGCCTCGGGTTGGATACGACGGGAGTGATCTATGGCTTGCGCAATGCTGGTGGAGGCGCCCTGAGTGGAGTGGAGGGCCGTTTGCGCGGCTTGAGTGGAGTAGAGGTAACTGACAGCGTGAGCAGTTATGGGGAGATATGTGCTGGTTGCTATTCAGAAGGTGATTACTACCGCGCTCGCGAGTTGGGCGGACCTGTGAGTTATGAGATATTCATCCAGGACGCTTATGGCCGCGAGTGGCGTGACACGATAGACGTAAGGGTCGTGGGGCCTGTCAGCGGCTTGAAGGGTAACGTCGGTGCCGACAATGTAGCTTTGAGTTGGACGCCGAGCGCGGACAGTCTGCTTCAGGGTTATGACATCTACCGTGCTGACAGCCAGGCTGGCTTGTATGCGATGGCCGGCGTGGCGGACGGCTATGCACTTTATATGGATGAGGGCCTCGAGAGTGAAGAGGACTATTACTACTACATATGCGTCCGTGATTCGATGGGCAACTTGAGTGCCCCCTCCGAGACGGCCGAGGTCTGGACGGGCGCTCCCTACATGCCGGGATGGCCCGCCGAGCTTCGGGGGGCGGCATTCCCTTCCGCGGTGGTCGGTGATGCGGACCACGATGGTGACAAGGAAGTTTTCATAGGCAGCAAGGGCCTGGAAGTTACCGGGTTCGATTCTGACGGACGCCGGCTGCCGGGCTTCCCCTATGAGGGCACGTGTGAGGTCTGGGCCTCACCGGCGCTCGCCGATCTCGACGGCGACGGCACGCTTGAGTGCATCGCCTCCGAGAGCATGAATAATGAAGACGGGGTGGCTGACTGCACCACCCTGCTTGCATTCAACCATGACGGTTCTTTCGTCACGCCCGAGAAGAATCCCCTGCTCCCGGCGGGCTCGCCGGGATGGCCGCAGTCACTTATCAGGCGGGCGAGGTCTTCGCCCACGGTTTGCGATCTCGACAAGGACGGGAAGCTCGAGGTGATCGTTGGCGTGGAGGTCAGTCCGGGCACCATCTATATCTTCCGTTATGACGGAAGCGCCTATATCGGTGACGATCCGGCTTTTACAAGCATAGCTTCAGGTATCTGGGCTACTCCCTGTGTTTACGATCTGGACGACGATGACATGATGGAGATCATCATCTGTGGCAAGGACGGCGGGCTCTATATCTGGAACCACGATGGCTCGGAGTATCTTCCCGGAACCGGTGGCCAGGTGTACTCCACCGGTGTGCTGGTCATGTCATCGCCGGTAATCGGCGATATCGACGGCGATGAAAGGCCTGAGATAGTTGTGGTGAATACCTTGGGCCAGGTGCTTGCCTGGAATCATGATGGGACGCCGGTCAACGGGGCCACCCCCGTGATCGCGGCATTCGGTGAGTTCTCGCAGGCCACGCCGGCCCTGGCCGATTTCGACGGCGATGACGACCTGGAAATCGTGATCGGGCTCGGTTCCGCGGAGGGGAAACTGGTCCTCCTGGACGGTGACGGGAGCGCATATGGCGACGATGCCGTGATACTTACCTGGGATTACGCACTGGGCCTTTCTTCTCCGGTGGTCGCGGATATCGATAATGACGGGCATCTTGAGATAGTAACGTGCACCGAGAACGGTTACGTGGTAGGTGTGGAAAGTGACGGTACGCCTGCCGCTGGATTCCCCCGGAAGATTGATGGCTTCATCTACTCCAGCCCTCTCATAGAAGACCTGGACGGCGACGGCGACATGGACCTCCTTGTTCCGGGCTATGATTCTAGGCTCCACGCGTGGGACCTGGGGAGCCCTTACTCTGAGGAGACCGTACCCTGGCCGATGGCGCATCATGACAGGTGGCATACCGGCGGCTTCGGGTTTGTGGCGCCGACCGACACGACGCCGCCTTCCTATTCCATCGCCATCTTCCAGAGCTCGGTGCTTGAGCGGGTAATGGATGTTTATGTCGCACCCAAGGAGAACCTCGAGGACACACCTGAGGTGGAAGTCCGGTCCGGCGATGGCTCGGAGGCGCTTGACGTAGAGATGGTGCCGGGAGCCGATCGGCTCTACCGCAGCCATCATCTGACTACAGCTGTCGCCGCCGAGACGCTTTATGTCTCCGCCACGGACTTATATGGTAATCATGGAACCCAGACAAGGGTGATAACCTATTCGACCCTCATCGGGGACGCCGTGGTCGTAAGGAGCGCCGACGGGTTGTTGGTGGCAGAGGCCGAGGATATCCAGGGATCCCGCGTTCTGGCGATATTGCCGGTGGACGCGGAGTACCTGGCCGGCAAGGGCATGAGCGATGATGCCCTCATGCAGCCTGCCGCCTATAATGTCTGCGTGATGAATGGTCCTGCGACCGGCCTTAAGATCCAGGCCGTAGTCGGCCCGGGAAGCGATGACGTGCTGTACAGGTATGGTGGTGCGCGCGGGTGGGTGCAGGTCGACGGGCAGGAAAGGTCCGGAGAGCGGATCTTCCTGGAAGACGCGGAACCGGGTATCTATGGTCTGGGGACGGCAACATCGGTGACCATAACGGGCTTGAGGATATCACGGGCAATGCCCAACCCGTTCCGTCTGAATTGCTCTATCGTTGTCAGCGCGCCTCCCGGGCTGAGCATGAGGGTGTCGGTGTTCGATGTGAGAGGCAGGAGGGTCGCGACCCTCTTCAGCGGCCCGGTGGCAGGTGACGCCCCGGTTTCCTGGGACGGCAGGGACGGTAGTGGCAGTGCCGTATCGAGCGGTATCTACTTCCTCCGGGCGGAGGCAGGCTCAATGGTCGCAAGTGAGAAGGTAATCCTGGTGAGGTAGGAGAGGGTGAGGGAGATGATGAAAAGGCGAAGCGTGGTTGTCGTGATTGTGCTGTCCTGCATATGGCTTGCTTGTGGTGGTGGTGGTGATGGAGCTGGCCCGGATCCTCAACCGCCCAGGATAACGAGTGGCCCCGCCACATCCAGTATCACGGTTGAGGGAGCCACGATCACGTGGACCACCGACAAGGTGGCGAGCTCCATCGTCAAGTACGGTGAGAGCAGTTCCTACACGGATTCTGTGAGCTCGGCCTCCCTTGTTATGAGTCACTCGGTCTCTCTCACCGGCCTCGATCCTCTCAAGACCTACAACTACTCGGTCGCCTCGGAAGATGCCGACGGAAGAAGAGTCACATCGGGAAACTGGACCTTCCAGACCCTGAGCCCGGCTCCCGGGTTGGTTGATGAAGGCTGGGGTCTCTTCTCACAGGATGATCTGGAGGCGGCGCTTGAGAAGTTCCGGGAGGCCTACGCATACGAGCCGGATAATGTCGATGTGCTCGAAGGCCTGGGATGGACCATGCTCAGGCTCTACCGTTTCGAGGAAAGCCATCCGGAGAGCCTCTCTTCGCGCAAGGCGTTCGAGGATGCCCTTGCCCTTGCACCCCAGCGGGTGGATTGTCTGACCGGTCAGGCGTTTCTCTTTCAGGCGCTTGAGATGTACGCCGATGCCATCGATGATGCCCAGGACGCGCTCTCACGCGGCGGAGAGAACTACGAGTTCGAGCATGATCCGGACATCACCGCTTCGGACCTGCGGTACTGCCTCGTGACTTCATTGGCCGCTCTGGGCCTGTTCGATGAAGCACTCGCTCAGGCTAAGCTGCTTGATCCCTCCATCGATCTTGATCCCGACGATGCCTCCACCTGGGACGGGCATCTGTCGTTTGAGGAGGCGCTGGTGGTGGTGATCGAAGGACTTCGCGACCAGGTGTAGAGGCAGCCTTCACCAGTCATTGCGGCGCACCCTACATCTTCATGTCCTGCCCCGATCTCGAGTGATTAGTGCCCTTTCTCCCGAAGCACTCACACTGAGCGAGAGGGATTCCTTTTCAGAAACTTCTCTGTCACGGTTTTCTGGTTATCTCGCGCAGATCGACGTCAGAGCGGAGC
>JAUVJV010000208.1 GCA_030592245.1 Candidatus Eiseniibacteriota bacterium | reverse complement strand
CCTCAGGGCCTCACCTTCGGCCTCATGCCTGTCAGGCAACGATTACTGGCTCCACTCACTAAGGGACAAGGCTACACCATCGGGGACAGCGCCCTTTTCCCAGGGACAGAGGGCGCTGTCCCCTTTTATAACGCTCCTTTTATAATATCACTCGTAGGTATAGAACCCCCGCTTGGTCTTCCGGCCCAGGTAACCGGCCTTGACCATGTTTCTCAAGAGCGGACAGGGCCTGTACTTGGAATCGCTGAAGCCCTCGTAGAGCACTTCCATGATGGCAAGACACACGTCCAGGCCGATGAGATCGGCCAGCTGGAAGGGTCCCATGGGATGGGCCATTCCGAGCTTCATCACGGTATCTATGGCATCTCTGGTGGCCACACCCTGCATCAAGGTCCAGCACGCCTCGTTTATCATGGGCATCAAGACCCGGTTGGCCACGAAGCCCGGGTAGTCGTTTACCAGGACCGGGTTCTTTCCGAGCTTCTCGGACAAAGCGGTGACCGCCTCTACAGTCTCATCCGAGGTCTGGACACCCTTCACTATCTCCACCAACTTCATCATGGGCACCGGGTTCATGAAATGCATCCCGACCACCTTCTCAGGGCACTTGGTACCGGCCGCAATCTCGGTTATGGAGATCGAGGATGTGTTGGAAGCAAGGACGGCTCCGTCCTTACAGATGGAGCTCAGATCCTTGAAGATCTTCTGCTTCAAGGTGTAATCCTCAGTGGCCGCTTCAACGACTATATCGCAGTCGGCGAGGTCCTTTACACTCGTGGTCTTGGTGATCCTCTTGAGTGTAGCGTCCTTATCGGCCTCGGTGATCCTCTCCTTCTTGATCATGCGATCGAGGTTCTTCGTGATCCTGGCAATGGCCTTGTCCACGAAGCTCTCCTCAATATCCATCAACACGACGTCATAGCCGGACACCGCAAACACATGAGCAATGCCGTTACCCATGGTCCCCGCACCGATTACACCAACCTTCTTTACCTCCATTTCCTACCTCCTATTCCATCTCGATGGAAAGCGCCACGGCATTGCCGCCGCCCAGACAGAGGGCAGCCAGACCGGTCTTGAAGCCCCTGTCCTTCAGGGCATACATCAGGGTTATGAGGATCCTGGATCCCGTCGAGCCTATGGCATGGCCGAGCGCCACCCCGCTGCCGTAGATATTCACTATGTCGGGGTTCAGGCCCAGTTCCTTGATATCCACTATTGCCTGGGCCGCGAAAGCTTCATTGAGCTCGACCAGCTCGAAGTCCTCGATCTTGTAGTCCGTCACCTTGAGCAGGTTCTTGATCGCCTCGACCGGCGCAAGCATGAGCCACTTAGGATCGGTCCCGCCGGTGGCATAGCCCGTGACTCTGGCCATGGGCTTGGCACCCAGCTTCTCGGCTCTCTCCCGCGACATCTCGACCAGGGCGGATGCGCCATCATTGACGGTGGGGGCGTTTCCTGCGGTCACAGTGCCATCCTTCTTGAACGCCGGCCTGAGCTTACCGAGCTTCTCCACAGTCGTCCCCTCACGCGGCCCCTCATCCACCTCGAACTTTATGGGGTCCTTCTTGCGCTGGGGAACCATCACGGGCACGATCTCATCTTTGAACTTGCCGTCCTTGATGGCGGCGACAGCTTTCCGGTGACTGTTGTAGGCGTATTCATCCTGTTCCTGACGCGATATATTGTATTTCTCTGCGATTATCTCGCCGGTGTTTCCCATGTGGAAGTCATTGAAGGCGCACCACAGGCCGTCGTGCACCATCGAGTCCACCAGCTTGCCGTTGCCCATCCGGTATCCCGTTCTGGCCTTGGGCAATAGATACGGGCACTGGCTCATGCTCTCCATGCCACCCGCCACTATGCAACCATAGTCCCCGGCCTTGATGGCCTGAGCGGCAAAGATGACGGCCTTGAGTCCCGAGCCGCACACCTTGTTGATGGTGGTGCAGCCCACGGTATCCGGAATCCCGGCCTTGAGTGCAGCCTGGCGTGCCGGGGCCTGGCCCATGCCGGCACCGACTACGTTACCCATGATAACTTCATCAACATCCTCGGGCTTGATACCCGCCCTCGACACCGCCTCCCGTACCGCTACCGCACCCAGCTCGGGAGCCGGGAGACTCGCCAGTGAGCCAAGGAAAGCACCGGTAGCAGTTCGCGCACCGCTTACTATGACTATGTCTTTGGGGTCTGCCATCTTCCTGGTTCTCCTTTCACTCTATTCATACTTGCCGAGAGCGGAGGCAGATTCACAGAACCACTTCACTCTCTCGATATCTGCTCGCAGAGACAGCTCGCATCCACTCGAGAGAATATAGCCTTCCCTCTCTTTCCCAACGGCCAGGCACCGCCTGACCTCGTTTTCGATATCATCTCGTGTACCATTCAAGAACACATTGGTCGATACATTACCTATTATGACAACCCTGCCCCGGGACACCTCGAACATCTTCTGGAGCGATGACGGCTCATCCATGCTGATCGCGACCGCACCCATCGAGGCAAGATCCTCCATGATGGGCTCAATGAAACCGCAGACGTGCACGGTAACACTGGTCCTCTTCTCCTTCAGATATGAGATCACCTCCTTCTCATATGGTAAGACGAACTCCTTAAAGATCTTTGGTGAAATCAGGCTTATCGAAGCCGGAGCCTCGCTTAGACTCAAGCCCGCTCCGGCCTCCTTCACGGCGACTGCAAACCTCTTGGCCGTTTCCGTCGTGAACTTCATTACTTCATGGACATAGTCAGGATCGGTCGCGGTATCCACTATCAGGTTCTCGATTCCCCTGAGATCGGTGGCCAGGGTCCAGGGACCGCAGATCACGCCTCCGACCGGGCTTTCCTTAACGGTGCTGCTCACCTTCCGGCAGGCCCCCAGGTATGCGGGCATCCTCCCGGACTTATGGGGATCGGGTACCTCGAGCGAGCTCAGCTTTCCCTTGTTTTCCAGGAGATAAGACCGCAACCTGGGAACATCGTCCTCCGGGAACTCAACCTCGGCACCCATGGCGTCCACTTCCATGAAGAGATCGCCCATCAGCGCGACTATGTCGGGGTGGATCTCCTCTGAGAAGGCTATGTGAGCATCCGCAAACCTGTCGTGATCGGTATAATAGGTCTTTGCATCGATCCCGATCAGCTGTCCCGCCATCCCGCTCACGATGGGATAGAACGGAACCCTGTCGGCACGTTGTCGCTTGAAGGCAGCTTTTACCCTGTCAAAACCTGTCATGGGGTCACCTCTCTATCGGAGCAATTCCCTTGCGATAACCAGCTTCTGAATCTCGGTGGTCCCTTCACCGATCACCGTGATCTTGGCGTCACGGTAGAACCTCTCGACGTCGTATTCTCTCATGTAGCCATACCCGCCATGTATCTGGATGGCCATGCGTGTGGCTTTCATCGCTGTCTCGGACGCGAAGAGCTTGGCCATGGCGGCTTCCTTGATGATCCTCTCGCCCCTGTCCTTGGCCACCGATACGTCATAGACGAGAAGCCTGGAAGCCTCTACCTCGGTCGCCATGTCCGCAAGCATGTTCTGGATGGCCCCGAACTTCGAGATGGGCCTGCCGAACTGCTTGCGCTCCTTGGAGTACTTGACGCTCGCATCGAGCGCGCCCTGGGCGATACCGAGCGCCATGGCGCCGATGGATATCCTCCCTCCGTCGAGGGTACGCAGGAAAACCTTGAAGCCCTCTCCCTCTTTCCCCAGCATATTCTCAGCCGGCACCCTGCAGTCCTCGAAGATGAGTTCACCCGTATCCGAACCGCGTACCCCCAGCTTGCTTTCCTTCTTGCCCGGCTTGAACCCGGGCATTCCCTTCTCGAGGATAAAGGCCGAGATTCCCCTGGTTCTCTTCTCCTTGTCCGTCATCGTGGTAACGACAAAAGTCTCAGCGGTACTTGCATTGGTTATGAAGCACTTGGTCCCGTTTATGACGTAGTGGTCTCCGTCCCTTACCGCCGTGGTCTCGGTGGCGCCGGCATCCGAGCCGGCATTGGGCTCGGTGAGCCCGAAGGCGGCCAGTTTCCTGCCGCTCGCGATATCAGGAAGGTACTTTTTCTTCTGGTCCTCGGTCCCGGAATCGAAGATAGGATAGCATCCGAGTGAGGTATGGGCCGCCATGGTGATCCCCGTCGAGGCACAGACTCTGGAGATCTCCTCGACACCTATGGTGTAGCCCAGGGTATCGCCGCCGCCACCACCCAACTCCTCAGGAAAAGGCATTCCCATGAGCCCGAGCTCGCCCATCTTCTTCACCGTCTCCCAGGGAAATTCACAAGTCTCGTCGATCTCCTGGGCAACCAGCTTCACCTCCGCCTCGGCGAATTCCCTCACCATCTTTCTTATCATTATGTGTTCATCGCTGAGCTGCATCCATTACCTCCTGAACCAGTTTCCACGGCGATCGACGTATATCCGGACATGGCCCCGGACAAGCAAGGTCATCACGCCCGCGAGGCCATTTCCGTCTTTATGTATTCGACTATCTCAGTGGTCGTTGTGCCCGGTGTGAACACCTTGGTGACTCCGGCCTTGTTCAGTTCCAGGATGTCATTCTCAGGGATGATGCCTCCCCCGACCACCAGCTTGTCACCGGCTCCCTGCTCCTTCAAGAGCTTCATTATCTTCGGGAAAAGCACCATGTGCGCACCGGAGAGTATGCTCAGGCCCACGACATCAACGTCCTCCTGGATGGCCGCCTCAACGATCATCTCAGGTGTCTGGTGAAGGCCGGTATAAACCACTTCCATGCCCGCATCTCTCAGAGCGCTGGCCACTACCTTGGCTCCCCTGTCATGTCCATCCAGGCCAGGCTTTGCAACGAGTACCCGGATCTTTCTTTCCATGCATTCCTCCAGAACGGTTCCTAGTAGACTATGGGCTCTTTGTATACTCCGAATACCGCCTTCAAGACTCCGATCATCTCCCCGAGCGTGCAGTAGCGGCGCGAGCATTCCACGATCTTCGGCATCAGGTTATCGGTGCCTCTGGCTGCCTTACCCAGCTCGGCGAGTGCCGCCTGCGCGGCGGCATTGTCACGGCGTGAGCGCAT
>JAUVJV010000118.1 GCA_030592245.1 Candidatus Eiseniibacteriota bacterium | reverse complement strand
GGTGATGGTTCAGCCTGTGGAAAAGGTCCTCGATCAACTCTGTCCCGAGTACGTCCTTTATGCTCTTATTGGTGGCAGCCACAAACCGGACGTCGCTCCTTATCACCGTGCTCGCGCTGCCGACACGGCTGAAGTCACCGCCATCGAGCACCCCGAGCAGGGTGGCTTGCACAGAAGTGGGAATCTTGACGAATTCGTTGAGGAAGACCGTCCCGCCGGCGGCGTTCTCCAGAATCCCCTTCTTGAGGGTGTCGGCACTGGTGAAGGCCCCCTTCTCGTGCCCGAAAATGGAAGATTCGAACAGATTAGAGGGTATTGACGGGCATAGCACATTATGGAAGGGCCCGTTGCGCCTGGCCGACGCATTGTGAAGAGCGCTGGCCGCCAGGTCCTTTCCCACGCCGGTCTCGCCGGTAAAGAGCACCGTGTCATCATCCTCCGCGGCTTCGCGGATCAGCCGCCTGACCCGCTTGATCTCATCGGACTCACCGACTATGTCATCAATGGAAGACTTGGAAGGGTCTGTTTCAAGCTTGAGCGCGGCCAGCTCCATCTCCATGGCCTTATGCTTGAGCTCCTTCTCGACAACGATGAGGGCCTTCTTGGGATCCGAGGACTTGTCCACGAAGTAGTCAGCCCCCAGCTTCATGGCCTGAACCACCGTTTCGGCGTCCCCGTAGGCTGAGAGCATCACCACGCACACCCGCTTGTCCCGCTTTCTTATCTCCTTGAGGACCTCGAAACCGTCCTTACCCGGCATGCGGAAATCCAGCAGCACCGCGTCCGGCCTGACCCTGATGAAGGTCTCGAGCGCCTTGAGGGGATAGCGAAGGGTCTCGACCTCGTAGCCGTTCTCACGGAAGAGCTCGCCGCTGGTGTGGACCCATTCCGGTCTGTCGTCAACTATCAGGATCTTCCTGCTCATACTCTACACTTCCCACTTCAATTGCCCGGCCCCGGCCTAGCCGGAGGCCACGGGGAACCAGACCACGAATCTCGACTTCCCGTCGGGTCCCATCTCACAGACCAGGTCGCCACCATTGGCCCTGGCCCTCTTCTTGGATGAAAACAATCCCACACCACTACCCATCTCCTTCGTGCTGTAGAAAGGATCGAAGATCCGGCCGAGCTCGGTCGTGGCCACCCCCGGACCCGAATCCTGGATCGCCAGCACCACCGACTCGGCCCTGGTGCGATTACCGTTGGCCTCGATGTTGATGTCCACCCATCCACCATTCCCGGCCGCATCGAAGGCATTGGCCAGGACATTGATCAGGATGCTCTTGACATCTTGAGGATTGGCAAATATGGGTGGAGGCGTGGCATCCATATGCTTTCGCACCTCTATGGACTTATCTGAAACGTCACCCCCCGTGAGTGATAAGCAATACTCAAGAACGTCTACGATATCGATGACCTCGGGGTTCTGTTTCTTGCGATTCGAGGTGTCTATGAGCTCCCGGGCGAGCATATCAAGCCTCTCGACCTCGGTCTTGAGGGCTTCGAGAGCGGCTTCACCATCCTGCGCCTCCCCCCTGCCCGAGGCGAGTTTTTTAAGCGAATCGCTCATTCTCATGAGAGGATACTTAAGATCGTGGGCCAGCTCGCTCACCGTCTCGCCCTCGGCCTCAAGCCTCCGCACACTGCCCGCGGCGTCCGCGGCCTGCCACATATGACCCATGGTGGATGCCGCCAGGCACATGAAGCACGTGTCATCCTGGGTGAAGGCTCCGCCCACATCACTGTAGGCGCAAAGCATGCCCCAGGAAGTGGGTGACACGGTAACCGGGGCTATGGCCAGGACGCCACCCTCGCGGCCCAGCATGCCCGCCTGCCTGATAATCGACCTCAAGCATCGCGCAAGCTCCGGTCCCCCTTCCCTGCTCAGGAAAGGACAGGGCGCTTCACCACCTGAGGGCCGGCGGCCGGTGAACTCATCTCCGCTCAGGCTCGGGAAACGCTCGCAGAAAAGCCTGTGGGACTCGTTGCAGGCATCGAGGAGAGGCTCGAGGCATTCCGACTGCTCGGCCTTGAGGTGCCTGGTCTGTCTCACAGGCAGGCCTGAACCCCTGTATACCTCGCTCAACCAGAGATCGGACTGGTTGCCGGATACCAGCCAGAAAAAGCGGTCGGCATGGAGGACCTTGGCCAATTCCTCCGCTACGATCCTCACCGCAGAACCCACCGAGGTCGCTCCCGCGGTGCGGAACGCTATCCGGCGCAGCGTCTGGGACCGGTCGCGCTCAAGCCTGAGATCCGTGACATACCGGGTGATCGGAAGCGAGAAGCTGAGCTGGGTCAGCAGCAGCTTGGTGAGATTCCCGTCCAGCGCCGTGAATTCGCCTTTCTCCCGCCAGACCAGCATCAGTCCCTTGAAATCCGAGAAAGTGAATTCCTCTATGAGCACATTGGGGTTTTCGGCTTCTATGCCTGCCATCGAGCCATTTCCCACGGCCAGCCTCGCCAGGCCGCGTTCCACCACGTCCGCGGGGATCACGCCCGAGGGGGGCGCCGTACCGCTCGAATAGTAGGTGGTCTTGGACGTGTCATCGGTGGCCGAGATCAGGGCCACGCTCGCGAAATCGGCGCCGAGCACCTCCCGGACCTCCTTGAGGAAAGAGGCGATCACCGACTCTGCGTCCTTTAGCGAGCTCAGGACCATGCCCGAACGGGCCATCGAGGCCAGACGCTCGACCGTGTTCTCGAGCAGCACATTGGACTCGGTGAGCTCGGCCGTCCGTTCATTCACCATCCGCTGAAGATTTTGGGCCTGCTCCAGGGTCTTCTGTTCAAGACTCACCATCTCAGTGCGATACCTGGCTATGTGGGCGACTTCCTCCAGGGAGCCGTCGGGGCCCAGGAGCGGAATATAGGTGGCATCAAGGAATACTGGGGCCCCGGTCACCTTGCTGGTAACCGTGACGAGTCCGGTCCTAACGGGCTTACGGGTTTTCATGGCCTTGCGGATGAACTCCATCATGAAATCAGATTCCTCGACACCTGATTTTATGAACTCCTCGATGTCCGTGCCGATCAAGTCCTCCTTGGTCTTTCCCATCCTTTTGAGGACTCCGGGACTCAAGTCGGTGACGCGGCCTTCGGCGTCGGTGAAGACCACCATTTCATCGGAGCTTTCCATCAAGGCATCGAGACGCCGGCCCAAGCGGGCGTGCGAGGCTTCGATCCGGTGCTGCTCACTCAGGTTCTCGATCGTGATCAGGCAGGCCTGCTTGCTTGCAACCTCCATGGGATGAAAACCCAGGGCGAGAACCGTCTCCTGGCCCGTGGGCAGGGTAAAGGGGAATCTCTGTATGTGTACCGGCTTGCGGCGGTCTATCGCGGTTTGGACATAGGCCACGATTCCCGAATCGCGGACCGAGGGATTGATGTCATAGATCTTCCTTCCCTCGAAGAAGGTCATACCCTCCTCAAAAGCCTCAAGCAACGAATCGCTCACCCTCAGTAGCCTGAGCTCGCGGTCCACGACTGCGTAGCCTACCTTGATGGATGAAAGCTGCTCCATCACCTTGCTCAGGATGGCCTTTTCGATAGCGTACTTGTTTGCGTTCTCGGCCAGCTGGATCTTGGCAGTCTCGGCATCGGTGACATCCATAATGTTCAGCAGCGCCACCGATGTAATCTCCCCGATTTCCTTGATCCCGTATGCCCTGACCCTGAAGGTCCTGGTTTCATCCTTAACCTTGATATTGCTCATGAAGCTCGAGAAGTCCGAGCCCGCCAACATGTCGCGGTAGAGTTTCTCGATCAGGTCCGGGGAGACCCAGGGAATGGCTGTCTTGAGATTCGACCCGTCCCCCTGGCCTGCCTCGAGCATACCCTGGCCTGAGGTGTTCGTCGCGATTATCCTGCCGTCCAGATGGGTGAAGAACATGGGAGGGCCGAACAGGATGGCGCTCCTTCCGAAGAGGTCCTGGGCGTTCTTATCGGCTATGGGAAGCGGCGTCAATGAAAGAGATGGCCTCGCGATCACGAAGAGGCCCTGCGCGCTGCCATCGGCACTCGTGACCGGCCAGGCCTTGAGCGATGCGACCACAATGCCCCGCGTGGCCGTGGTCAGGCTGTCGGAGCTGGTATTTCTGATCTGGCGGTGAGCGATGAGGTGCCTGATCTGATCCTCAAGAATCTTAGCCTGCCTGGACGGATTGCGCTCGGTCATTCTCGAGCCCGCGAGCTCCTCCGCAGTGACCCCGAAGCTGGTAAGATAGAGCTGGTTGAATTCCCGGAACCTGACATCGGTGTCCATGAACGCCGCGGCCCCGCTTATCTGACTCATCAATTCCTTAAGAGCCCAGTCCAGATCCGGACCGGTGTGAGCAGCAGGTGTGAGCAACAATATGAGGCACCGCTTGCGCCCGAGAATCTCGGCCGGGCAAAGCAGCAGGTCATAGCGCTTCTTCTTCAAGCCCGGCGCACCGAAGTCACTGACTATCATCGCCCGCTGGCTCTTGAGACAGGCCATGACCTTGTCGCGGGTCAGTTCAGGGAAAGTGATGTGGCGGGCCTGGTCACGAGAGGATCGGGGCTTCTTGTCTCCGGTCCTCTTATCCTCGGCAGGCAGAAGGTCCTGCCCCAGGAGATTGCGCGGTCCCACCTTCATCTTCTTGTCGACCACGATGGCCGGCACTGAAATGAGGTTTAAGACCGAGCCCACGAACTCGGGCCCTGCCCCTTCAGTATCGGGAAACCTGAAGAGTGCATCCAGCAAGTTGTTCAAGGTACCCCCACGCTCCATGGTGTGCACTGAACTGCACATCGGGTACAGCAAGACTACTATAGACTTGTTTTGGTCATAAGTCAAGCTGAAATGTCAGAATTGAGCAGACCTGCATGGGCCGATGGCCCGGGGCGTTGAGGGGTGGGATGGATTGGCGATGGAGCTCCGATCCCACCAGAGCGGCATTCCAGCGGGATATGCTCTCCGGCAGGCAAAATGTGCAAAACTATGCACACTTGGAGTTTCGGATAAGGCATTCGATCAGGGCATTGAGCGAGGTTTGGGGCCAAATCTCAGCAAACTAACGTAAATCATCATCATTAGGTGCTAAATACCGACGGTTTGCTGCATTATGTATAGCATCATGAATATGACATACATTAAAGTGACACCGGCTCGAGAGCTGCAGCCCCTGTTCCGCAACTTCGGGCCGGTGTCTGCGACAGGCTACTAACAGCGCCCGTCTGGATGAAGCAGCGCCAATCCCCTAAAAACTAAATCAATCCGATACACGCCTCCTTGTTGACTGTGATTTCCCCTTGCTATCGGTCCGCGCCTTTGACGCGGCCTTTCTACTCTTACCTGACTCTCCGGAAGACCTCTTGTCCGAGGCCTGCTTGCTCTTCTGTTCGCTCGAGACCTGGGCCCTGGCAATCCTGGGATCCGACTCCTTCTTCCTCGACTTGCCATCGCTTACCTTTGAGGTCTTGGAGTCCTTGGCCCCGGCCTGGGACCGGGTCCTTCTGCCCGACTCGCGCTCGATGGTCGTCTTGACCACCTTCACGAGCTTGCTCCAGCCGCTCTCCTTCTCAGCCTTGCGGCTCTCAACTCTGGGGTCTTCGGCTTTCCGGCCGTCAACCTTGGGCCTCTCGATCCTGGCAGGCATGGTCCTCACCTCTGCGCGGCCATACTGGGCCCTGTCCGGCCTCACAACCTCAGGGCTCACCACCCCGGGCTCCCTGTTGCCGGCATCCTTCCGATTCCCGGTCTCTTTCCGGCCGCCGGTCTCCTTCCGGTCTCTCGCGTCATCCCCAACCCTGATCGCATCCCGGTTCCTGATGGCCTCCCGGGACTCCTTCCTCGAGTAGAGGTAGCGCTCCTTGGTGTTCCCCTCGGGCCTTTTATCCCGCTCGGGCCTCACCCGCACCACCTCCGCCGTTCGCCCGCCCCCGGGCCTCACCCGCTCCTTATAGTAGTCGCCGTATGCCGTCCCTCCACCCCTGCCACCGTAGGAGTCACACCTCGTTCTCCACTTATAGTGCTCGGGGTACTTCTTGCACGGCTTCTTGGCATAGCATACATAGGTCGGTCCGCAGTAGACCCGCCTGGGGGAGCACCACCACCACCATGAGCACGGTCTGTAGCATGGGTCACAGGCTACGAAGGAGATGTGGAAGCCACCGCAGACATCCACATAGGGGTGGAATGCCGGACGATACCCGTGACAGTCATAGCACAGGTACCGCGGGTAACTCACCCGGTGCTCAACATAGAAATAAGTGAAATCCGCAAAGGCGATGCCCGCCTCAAGCGCATCATAGCAGATGAATTCATTGATGGACTGCATGGCCACATAGGGATCCCCATAGACCCTCGGAGGCACCGCGGCGCCCCAGTAGTCCGAGAAACCTCTCCAGGAGGCATCGTGCGCATATGCAGCATAGCCTGCCTGGCCATGCCAGTAGACCGGGCGGAAGGGCTCGAAAGAGGCCAGGACGTGGACATACTCCACGCCGCTGGGGCCGGTAACATAGTAGCCTCCAAAACCACTCATGCCGAGCCGATAGATCTCGCCGCCCCGCACGAAGCCGTCATCCCGGCTGTCATATGGAAAGATCAGCCTTAAATTGCCGTCCGTATCGATGTCATAGACGATCACGAAACAGTCATAGGCCGGTCTCATGTAGACATCCACACGCTCACCCGGCGAATAGACCGAACCCGTGCCGCGGTCGGTCCAGATTTCCACATAGGGCTGATCGCTCATCATCTGCGACCCACCCATCAGGTGCGGATTGCCGCCACCCGGATGCGGACCGCCGCTAACCATATTGGGCGCGGTTTCAGCCAGGCCGGCCAGGGCGACCGCCGGTACCATTGCCGACCCCATCGCCACCGCCATCACACTCACCATCAGTAGCAGTCTCTTCAACATCACCCTCACCCCCTCTACGGAGTCGACCCCACCAGGCGGGGAGCAAGCTCCGT
>JAUVJV010000158.1 GCA_030592245.1 Candidatus Eiseniibacteriota bacterium | reverse complement strand
GACCGCACTGGTGAGTGTTTCGGACAAGACCGGGCTGGATGACTTCGCGCGCAACCTTTCGGGGCTCGGCGTCGGATTCATTGCATCGGGCGGCACGGGCGACTATCTGAAAGAGGCAGGCGTGGAGGTTACCGGCATATCGGAGGTCACGGGCAGGGTGGATTTCCTGGGTGGCCTGGTCAAGACGCTTCACCCGGCCATCCACGCGGGCATCCTCGCCGACCGGGCCAGGCCCGGCCACATGCGCGAGCTCGAGGCCCTGGACTATCGCAAGGTCGATATGGTGGTTGTCAATTTCTATCCTCTCCAGGACAGGAGAGAGGCAAGGGATCTCTCCTTCATAGATATCGGCGGACCCGCCATGACCAGGGCCGCGGCCAAGAACTTCGGCTCCTGCGTGATTGTCCCGGACCCATCCTGGTACGGAAGGGTGATCGAGGAGATCGGGGCCACCGGCGGGGTGGGACCTGATCTCAGGTGGCAGCTGGCGCGAGATGCCCTCGCGAGGACCGGCTCCTATGACGCGCGAACGCTCTCCCTGGTGCCGGGGCTGCCCGACCGGGAGGCGATGCCTCCGTCGATGCTCCTCGGCATGAAAAAGACGCTCGAACTCAGGTACGGTGAGAATCCGCACCAGGCGGCCGGCTTCTATGGCACGGGGCAGGGGCCTGGTTTCGAGGTGCTGAAGGGAGAGCTTTCGTACAATAATATTCTCGATCTTGACTGCTGCCTGAACACCTTGTCCGAATTCGACGCTAGTGCAGCTGTGGTTGTGAAGCATGTCGGCCCATGTGGCGTGGCCGAGGCCGATCAAGGCCACGATGCGCTGGAGAGAGCTTATGCCTGCGATCCCCTTTCGGCATTCGGCGGAGTCATAGGCACCAATTTCACTTTCACCGAAGATTGCGCAGCCTTCCTGGCCAAGCGCTTCGTGGAGTGCATAGTCGCCCCCGCCTTCGATGAGGCCGCCCTTGCGAGGCTGAGAAAAAAGAAGAGAACCCGGCTGGTGGTGGTACCCACACTGGAGAGTAGCACAGTTGGAAAGAGGCGCGCAGGCGTAGAGGGTGATGCGCGTGCGGAGGGCAGTCCAGTGATGGGAAGTGGCAGGCTTGTGGTAAGGACCGCTTTCGGAGGGGCGCTCGTCCAGTCGCAGGACTCCGATCTTCTGGTAGAGGATCTTTAGTTCGTAACGGGTGAGCCTCCCGCGGATGAGGTCGTAGGCGATCTCCTGTTTGCCTGGAAGGCGGTCAAGCATGTCAAGTCGAACGCCATCGTCTTCGCCCGGTCCGGACGAACCCTGGGGATCGGGGCCGGCCAGCCCAGCAGGGTGGACTCTGCCAGGATCGCCATCCGGAAGGCGGGAGAGGGGAACCATGACCTCAAAGGAAGCGTGATGGCCAGTGACGGGTTTTTCCCGATTCCGGATTCCATCGATCTGGCTCACGAGGCGGGTGCCCGGGCCGTCATACAGCCCGGCGGGAGCATCCGGGACGAGGAAGTCATAAAGCGCGCTCTCAAGCTGGGTATGGTGATGGCCCTTACCTCAACCAGACACTTCCGACATTAGCAGGGGTACTCCCTTTATGCAGCACACCAACCATATTGTTGTTCTTGATTTCGGATCCCAGTACACGCAGCTCATAGCCAGGCGAATCAGGGAACTGGGCGTCTATTGCGAGATCATGCCTTACTCGACTCCCACGGGTGAGATACGCCGGCGGGAGCCTGAGGGCATCATCTTCTCGGGCGGACCCAGCAGCATCTATGGGAAGGGCGCGCCCATGCCGCGGCGAGATACCTTGAAGCTGGGAGTTCCTATCCTCGGGATCTGTTACGGCATGCAGGCGCTGGCGAGGATGTTCGGGGGCAGTGTGGGGAGAAGTCCGGAGGAGGAATACGGTCCGCGGGATGTTCGTGTGGTCGGCACCCACCGGCTTTTCAGGGGACTCAAGCGAAGTCTGAGAGTCTGGATGAGCCATGCAGATGTAGTGACCCGGCCGCCGAACGACTGGAAGATCATCGCCCGGACAGACAGCTGTCCCTACTGTGCTTTCAGCGATCCGGCCCGCAAGCTCTACGGTGTTCAGTTCCATCCCGAGGTCTCGCACACCGCCGATGGCACCAGGGTGCTCGAGAATTTCGTTCTCGGGATATGCGGCGCGAAGAAGAACTGGAGCATGAAATCCTTTATCGAGACTTCCACCGAGCACATAAGGAAGACGGTCGGGGACGATCCCATAATCTGCGCCCTGAGCGGGGGCGTGGATTCCTCGGTTACTGCCGCCCTGGTATCGCGCGCCGTGGGGAAGAGGCTCACTTCCATCTTCGTGGATAACGGGCTCTTAAGGAAGAACGAGGGTGATGCGGTAAGGCGTTTCTGCGCCGATTCCGGCATCAGGCTCAAGTATGTCCGGGCCTCGGGCAGGTTCCTCTCGAAACTCGAGGGGGTAGTCTCCCCCGAGCGTAAGCGGCGGATCATAGGGCGGGAGTTCATAAAGGTGTTCGAGGAGGCCGCACCGGTGGGAGGCGGAGCCGGATACCTGGCGCAGGGCACCCTCTATCCCGACGTTATCGAGAGCGTATCGGTCAAGGGTCCATCCGCCACCATCAAGAGCCACCACAATGTGGGTGGGTTGCCCAAGCGCATGAAGCTTCGCCTGGTCGAACCCCTGAGGGAGCTCTTCAAGGATGAGGTCCGCAAGGTCGGCCGTCTGCTCGGTGTTCCACCATACATCCTCCGGCGCCACCCGTTTCCCGGCCCGGGCCTGGGGGTGAGGATCCTGGGAGAGGTGACCCGGGCCAGGCTCAGGGTCTTAAGAGAAGTGGACTGGATCTACATGGATGAGATCAGGAAGGCCGGGCAATATGACAAGATCTGGCAGGCCTTCGCCGTACTCCTGCCGGTGAAGACCGTGGGAGTGATGGGGGACAGGCGGACCTACGAGTACGTCGTCGCCCTTCGCGCGGTGACCAGCCTTGACGGCATGACCGCTGACTGGGCGCGCATACCCGCGCCGGTGATGGAGCGGATCTCCGCCAGGATCGTTAACTCGGTCAAGCGCGTTAACCGGGTGGTCTATGATGTGACCTCCAAGCCGCCCGGCACCATCGAGTGGGAATAGAAAGAAGGGCAACCGCCCCGCTCGGTTGCCCGATTGCAGTCGGGAAGTTCCCCGCTCAGAGAACGTGCCCCGAACACTATTGAACCCAGGGGCGCTTCGAGCGTCTGTCCTACGAGGATCGGTCCAAACTCGCGTGAGGTCACGAACCAAGCAGGGAACCCTCTTCGCTTCTTTTTTTGTACCGCGTCATAAATCGGATGTCAAGAACTTTTTTGTGGAATATCTTAATCCGCAAAAACCGGAGATCTACTGGTTTTTAAGGTGGCATCGGTTTCTGAAGTGTGAATTCTCTACTGGAGTGCTGCTGCCAGGCTGGTTCCGGGCGGGAACCATGTTCACGGAAAGCCCGTGCGCTGTGGGATTGCGGGTGAGGCGAGGGTAAACAGGAGTGTGCCGGTGGAGACTGGACGCGATGCGGCTTTCGAGGCCCCACGATGAGGTTCGGAGTCATGAGTGAAGGCCGGGGACTTTTAGAGCGTACCTTGGTAACCCTTTTAGGCTATGTGCATTTTGTTTGGTTATCTGCTTGACATAGGGTGGGGCATAACGTAGAGTGTAAGCGTAGTTGTGGCCCTATGTTTGCTTTATGCAAGAAGGAGGGTAGTAAGGAATGCCGCGAGGTAAAGTGAAATGGTTCAATGAGTCCAAGGGCTACGGATTCATCGAGCAAGAAGATGGACCTGATGTGTTCGTGCATTACTCTGCGATTGAGGATCAGGGCTTCAAGACGCTGTCCGAGGGACAGGAAGTCGAGTTCGAGATGAAGCAGGGCGATAAAGGACCGCAGGCAACAAGAGTAGTCAAGGTGTAAGAGTTATAGTCATATAGACAATATCTCAAGCAACCGCGAATCCCGGTTGGCAATTGCCAACCGGGATTTGTTTCGCAAGTGCTTGCTGGCTGTGCGCGGAGCTGGTAGATTCGAACCGGAGTAGGAAGAATGGTCAGCAAATTACTCACTAGGATATTCGGAAGCAAGTCCGATCGCGACCTCAAGAAGCTGAAGCCCACGGTTGAGGACGTGAATCGCGCCTATCTAAAGCTCCACACCCTATCAGACTGGGAAGTCCGGCAGAAGACCGATGAGTTCAAACAGAGGCTTGCCGATGGCGTCTCGCCGGATGAACTCCTGCCCGAGGCCTTCGCGACCGTCAAGGAACTCTCGAGGCGACTGCTGGGGGCTGCCTGGGACGTGTGCGATATTGAGACCATCTGGAACATGGTACCCTTCGACGTGCAGCTGATGGGGGCCCTGGTGCTTCACGAGGGCAGGATCGCCGAGATGGCCACAGGTGAGGGAAAGACCCTGGTGGCCACGATGCCCATCTACCTCAATGCTCTGAGCGGGAAAGGCGCCCATCTAGTCACGGTCAATGACTATCTGGCCCGGCGAGATTCCCAGTGGATGGGAAAGACCTTCCAACTGCTCGGGCTCTCGGTGGACTGTATCCAGCATGACATGGATCCCCCCAGACGGCAGGAGGCCTACCGGGCCGATATCACCTACGGGACCAACAATGAGTTCGGCTTCGATTATCTACGCGACAATATGTCGACCCGGATAGAAGACAGGGTCCAGCGCGGACACCACTATTCCATCGTGGATGAGGTGGACAGCATCCTCATCGACGAGGCCAGGACACCGCTTATCATCTCGGGACCGGTGTCGGTATCCAGGCACAAGTTCGAGCTCTTCAAGCCCATCGTGGAGAAGCTGGCCAAGGAGCAGATCAGGCTGGTGAACAGCATGCTTGCCGATGCCGAGAACCAGGTGGACACCGAAGATGAATACGAGGCCGGGATCAATATGCTCACGGCCCGGCACGGAGCGCCAAAGCACAAGAAGCTCTTCAAGTTCATGCAGGACGGCGGCATGCGGAAACTGGTGGACAGGGTGGAGCGGGATTTCATGCGGGACAAGCGGCTGCATGATATCGACGGGGAGCTCTACTTCACCATAGATGAGCGAGCCAATACGGTAGATCTTTCGGAGAAGGGCCGCCAGTACCTGGAGAAGTTAGGCGGAGCCCGCATCAGGAGCGCTTCGGCGAAGTCGGGAGCCGGCGTGCCGGTCGATATCCGGCTCAAGGCTGAAGGCGGCACGATCGAGTTTTCCTCAAAGACGCTGACGGCCCTGTCTGATGAGGCCACGCTTGAATACCTCGCGGAGCGCGCCTACCCGTCGGTGGTAGCTTCGGAGGCAGGCCACGATTCACTCTTCCTGCTTCCCGATACCGCGCTTGCCTTTCAGCGGATCGACTCCGAGGCCGCCGATCTGTTTAAGAAAGTCCTCCTGGCTGAAGCCAGACCCGAGGGGCCGGACGAGCTCGATGAGGCGGTGGTTGAGGCGTATCTGGTGAAATGGCTGGAGCTCAATCCGGTGCTGGTACCGAGGTTCCAGATAAGACTGCGCCAGACGTTCGAGGAGGACTTCGGTGAGCGAAGCGAGCGCCTGCACAATATCGGCCAGCTCCTCAAGGGCTACTCGCTATTTGAGAAGGACGTCGACTATGTCGTCAAGGACGGCAAGGTCCTTATCGTGGATGAGTTCACTGGCCGCCTGATGCCAGGGAGGCGCTACAGCGATGGTCGCCACCAGGCGCTCGAGGCCAAGGAGAACGGCACGGTCGAACGCGAGACCCAGACGCTGGCCACGGTCACCATTCAGAATTATTTCAGGCTGTATGAGAAGCTGGCCGGGATGACGGGAACCGCCGAGACCGAGGCCGGAGAGTTTTTCGAGATCTACAAGCTGGACGTCGTGGTGGTTCCCACGAATGAGCCTGTGCGCAGGATGGATTACGAGGATGTGATCTATCTTACCAAGCAGGAGAAATTCAAGGCGATCATCGATGAGATAGTGAGAATGCACGAGCTCGGGAGACCGGT
>JAUVJV010000222.1 GCA_030592245.1 Candidatus Eiseniibacteriota bacterium | reverse complement strand
GTGTAACGGCCTGTCCCCAAGGTGGTCGGCTGCCCGGAGCCGTAGCGGAGGTTCATGTTAAACCTCCACTTGGCTCCCACCCGGTACTCCTGCATCACCACCACCTGGTGACGCCGGTCATAGAGCGGGTAGTATTCGCGATCATAGTTATAGCCCTGGATCCGCCGGCGGGTGTCTCCATATGAGTAGCCAAGCCAACCTTCGAATCCCCAGATCCTATTGCGCAGGTAAACGTCGAGCCCGTAGGCGAGCCCATCCCCACTGTCGAAGGCTTCCCCGAGCTGAGCATCTTCTTCCAACAGCGATCTCCCGAACTCGTCGCTGAATTCCACCAGGTTGCCGTACGACTTGTAATAGCCCTCGACCGAAAGGGAGAAGCGCTCATAGGGCCCCAGGTCGACCCCCAGAACCCAGTGGTCGGCGTTTCCCGGCTCGAGTGTCTCATCGACGGGGAACCACTGGTCCCCCACACCGACTCCACCCTCGGATACCAAGTTGAGATACTGGTGGTAACGCCCGAAACTCAGGTGGGCGGAGAGGAAGTCGTGGAACGAGCGCTTCAGGGTGAGCCGAGGATCGAGATCGAAGTAATCACCCCGGGAATAGTAGTTGAGGCGGAGTCCGGCAAGCGCCTGCCATCTGGAGAAGAAACTGAAGCCATACTGGCTATAGAGGGCGCCGTATATCCCGTCGTAGGCGAAGGTGAGCTGCTCGTCCTCTCCTATCTCCTGGCGCAAGGAAAAGGCAAGGTCCTTGGCTTCGAAACCGAACTCGAGAATCTCTCCGGCCGAGTGGGCATAGGAGAGGTTACCTTTCACGGAGATGTCCTCTATCTCATTGGCCACCCGCAGACTGAAATCCTGGAAGGTGGCGGAAACCTCCGAGGCGAAGCGGCTCCTCCCTATCAGGAAGTGTGAGAAGAGCCGGCTGCTTATGGGGTGAGTCCACTGGGCGCTGAAGGTGTCGTTGCCCCACTCGAGAATTAGCTCTGACGTGCTCTGGTCCCAGTCAAGCCGGTCGCGCCCACGGAAGAAGCTGAGGCTGGCGCGATCGCCTCGATCCACGTCAAGGTTGACACGGCCATGCAGGTCATAGAACCGATAGGGGATCTCAATGCCGGCCGTCTTCCCTAGAAGGCCAAGAAAGGTGCGGCGCCCGGCAACCATCCATGAGCCGCGGGGCCATGGTCCGTCGAGGGTGAGATTGGCATCAATGAGGCTCACGCGCGCCACCCCCGCCACTCGCTTGCGGTTTCCGTCCCGGTTGTGAACGTCCAGGAGAGCCGAGAGACGCCCGCCGTAACGGGCCGGGTAGGCCGACTTCTGGAGATCGACCCTCTTCACCGCGTCGACGTTGAAGGTGCTGAAGAAACCGAAGAGATGGCTCGGATTGTAGACGTCAACATCGTCAAGCAGGATCAGGTTCTGGTCCGCGCTCCCCCCCCGCACATAGAGCCCACTGGAGAAATCGGAGAGGGTGCTCACCCCGGGTAGACTCTGCACGGCACGGAAAAGATCCGCCTCAATCGCTGCGGGGACGCTCATGAGCTGGTAGTTGTCGAGCGAGAGCGTGCTCGGTTGCGGCAGACCCTCGCTTCTTCTGGCCTCCACCTCCACCGCGCCCATCTCGATGGGTAGGACTTCGAGCTCGACGGTGAGACTAAGCTCATCCTCTGCAGCGAGGGATAGGTCCCGTGTTTCCGAAGCGAATCCCATATAGGAGAAAACGATGTGATAATCCCCGGGGGGGATATCGGGAATCATGTAGTAGCCCTGCGTGTTCGACATGCCCCCGTACGGGGCGTTCTCCAAGAACACGTTGGCGTAAATAAGTGCCTCGCCGTCGGCGGCGCTCCGGACGAAGCCGCTCACCGTGGCGGCGAAAGAGCCTGCCGGCGCCACCAGGCAGGCCAGGATCAGGATGTAGAACAGGCGGTGCATACGCGTCTCAATCGAGGAGGATATGCGCGATGGAACCGGAAGTCAAGTCTCAAGTTTCCCGCCAAATCATATGGGGCCTATCGTGGTGTCCCACAGGCAGCTTTCTTTTCCTTCAGATGGAAGAACTTCTCGTCTGAGTTCATCGAGTCTGCCGGCAATAGACGCGTCCATTCTCATGCCAGGCCATTTGCCGGTGACGGCGAGCAATCGTGGGGTTCTCGTCGGGAGAATGTGTGAGGAGATCGGCTTTGCCCCATCCGGACAGCCTCCCCTGCCCTCATCCACCCGGAAACAGCTAGACCCGGGTGATAATACTACGTGCCTAGCACCAGAATGTTGTGGACGCAATACAGCTTCCTTGGAGTTTGATCTGGTTATCAGTCTGTCCTGAGACGCACCGTGACCGGGTCCACGACACGCCCTGAGATAGTTGATTGGCTCCCGGGCTGCCATCCCAAAGCGCAGTTCTGTGGGACAGTCTTTTCCTTAAGACCAAGCAATCTAGTGGGGAGCAGCCGAGAACCGTTGCACCCACGCTGCCGCTTAAGCAAACCTCGGAGGCTAACAGCCCGTCGGAAGCGAAATGAGTTGTAATACCCTCAATTGTGTGGTGCAAACACTCATTATGAAGATCTTGTCCGAGACTCTCTCTTCCGGGGCGCGAGCTGAGATACCAAGGTTCACCTTCGACGGCTCTGAGGGAGAGCTTCATGTACGAGAGCTGCAAAGACGTTCCGGATTTTCGGTTCGCACTGTGCGCGAAGAACTCGACCTTATCCAGAGGCGAAGAGACGGCAACAGAGTATAGTTGGCCTGACCCCCCTGAAACGAGATCAGCATCTGACTCAGGGTCTTGTTAGAATTCTAGTCTGGAGAGGGAATATTTCTGCCGGCAAGCGGATAAGGGCTGAGGGCGCGGTCCGGATGCTTCGCGGAGTGGAGGTGTTTCAGGCCCAGGGCAGCACGATAGCGGAGGCCTGCCGGAAGCTCGGGGTTTCGGAGGACACGCACTACCACTTGGAGGAAAGAATACGGACGGCTTAAGAAGTTGGTGGCAGATCTGTCGTTGGATAATGCGATCAGGCCCCATAGTGCGTCGGGGTACCAACCGCCGGCCGGGGAGATGTCGGCATGGCTGGCGATGAACGCAAGAATCGGGGCTCTTCGGATAACCCTGGTGCTTGAACAACTATAGAGCTAAGTTGTGCCGTCACAGGGGGCGGGTCAGGGTGGGAATGCGTGATGCGTCAGAAGTATAAGCTCAACTTCCGTGTTCCGTGGTCATCCACGTATCAAGCTGTTCTATGGTTTTCTCAGCAACCTTACGTTCCTTATGAAAGTACCGTTTCATCCGTCCAATGAGTTCCTTCTGTTTCTTTGTGTCACTCGAATAATGCCGGTGTTCTAGGATACCTCTTATCCAAACCAGGTTGGATTCAACTTCCTGCGGTATTCTCTCTCCGTCATGACGAATCGCATCCTCTGCGCACACATCGTGGCAAACCCCGCATCGTATGCACATAGCGTCGTCTATGAATGCGATTCCCTCACTCATCGATATAGCATCGGCACAACACTCTTCAACACACACACCGCAGCCCACACACATCTCGTCTTTTACCCAAGGCATATTAATACGCTCCTTCGGCAGAGGGTTATGGAAGCGCCCGGCGTGTCCGGCGGCACCCAAAACACCACCGGGCCTAACCGCAATAAGCACCCTGGACTATTCTGTTGTCCTTGGTTGGCCTCTTTCTTGGTCTTCAATCCCGGCTACCGGTCGAGCGTCGCAGGACTCTTCGTTCGGTCACGCCATGATATGACATCACATGTAGCGCCCCGCCCCAACTGTTCTATTCTACCGGGACGGCACCCCCGGCGCAACTGAATCGGAAGGCCCACCCATATCTGGTACCCATCGAGCATATCGAATTAAGGCGGCTGACTACGTCCTTTGCTTGCGAGGGAGGCTCCTGAGGAAGTACTTATTGTTCTTGTATTCTGTGACCGTGAGTTTTCCCTCACTGACGAGCGTATTCACCGGGGTCCAGTCGCTACCGGCCCGGGCCAGGAATTTACCCACCGCCTCCTCACGCATCGGGTGCACCGCGGTAATGCTGAGAAGGTCTTCTTCCGGATCGCCTGTGAAGGCGAATGCATTCCCTTCGTAGCCGATCAGGTATTCGACGTTCTTGATCTGGCTGTTGACGACCTGGTAGAACCGGTTGACGGTGTCTTCCGCCGGTGCACAGGCCGACTCTTCCGCAGGTGGCCGGGTGGGAATGGACACGTATGCGATGTCGGGCTGCAGCGTTGCTACAAACGCGCCAAGCTGCTCCGCATCCGATTCAGAGTCGTTCAGCCCGTTCACAAGCATGGTTTCGGTGACGAGCTGTCCCCGAAAGCTTTTAGCAAACTCGCGAATGCCGTCCAGGATCTTTGCCAGATCCAGACTGCGATGCGGACGATTGACCCGACGCCAGGTAGCAGGGTCCACAGCATCAACCTTCACAGAGACCCAGTCGGCCTCCGACAGGCGTTCGCGAATCTCGTTGCGCCAAAGCAGAGATGCGTTTGAAATAGCCGCAATCCGGATTCCCAAAGGTTTCAGCCCCTCGATTTCTTCACCCAGATTTATGTCAAGCCCGGGTTCTCCGTCAGGAACGAAAGTGAGGTAGTCAATTGCCTCTCCAGCAGCCTTCGTTTTGTCGACTTTGTCCTTTACTTCCTGTACCAGTCTCACCGGTTCGTAGAACGAGCGGGGCTCGGTCTGCATATTGATGGTGCGTCCGAGTTGACAGTAGACACAGGAGTAAGTGCATATTTTTGGGGGGATGTTGTTAATTCCTAAGCTGAGTCCTAGCCGCCTCGACGGAATGGGCCCGAAAGGTATCATTTTCACGACCTCCTTCCTAAATCACATCGTTCTGCGTTGCCTCACAGCCCC
>JAUVJV010000262.1 GCA_030592245.1 Candidatus Eiseniibacteriota bacterium | reverse complement strand
TCCAGCTCCACCACGCGCTTATTCAGAAGAAGGCTCAGTTTGAGGAGGTCGTCCCGAATCCTCCTGGTCTCAGTTGTGGACGGTACCCGCTTGGCCACGCTCAACAACCCGAGGCGTACCGAGTAAAGCTCGGAAAGGGTGTTCATGATCGAGTCGAGAGTCCTGATATCGACCTTGACGGTGAGCGCGGGGCTCGCGGCTCGCCTCTTCCTATCCCTGTCGGCCCGGACCTGCCGGCCTTCCGGTTCACGTCCTGCTTCTTTAAGGCCCTCATTCGTCGCCTCAGGCGGCCTCTGAGATCCCAGCCGCTCTATCTCCGCGTTGAACTCCTCCGAGAAGGCATCGATCTTCTCCTGCGGGCCTTCAAGCACGTAAATGATAGTGAGGCTGTACCCACCCGCGCCGTCTCTCACGGTCTCGGGGAGAACGGCGATGACTTCCCCGCTTTCCTGCAGCCGCCTGATCGCGGCCTCTTCAGCGCCCGGGATACGCGCCCGGCCGGGATAGAGCTTGATCTTGTAGATCGCACTGTCCTTGTCAGCCAATGCCCGCAAGGCCTCGGCCTCGGCCGGGGCGAGATGCTCATAGATCCCGGACAGCTGGGGGATTCCACCATGCTTCTGCCCGCTCTCAGTTTGCTCTTCCCGGGTCCCTTTCCGAGGGGGCGCATCCGCCGGGACCATGAGAGCGTCTATCCTCGCGACCAGGTCATCGGTTCTCAAGGTGACGTCCTCACCGCGGGCGCTCCTGAAGATCAGCAGCATCTCATCAAAGGCTTCCAGCAGGAGCTCGGCCATGTCGGGCCGCAGATCGCTGTCCCCCGACCTCACCGTCTCGAGGATATTCTCAACTGACGCCGCCACCCGGGACACGGGCGCAAGGTCGAACATCGCGGCAGTCCCTTTGAGGGAGTGTGCAGCCCTGAAAAGCTGGTCGATCTCATCGCGCGTCGGCTGCTGCACCGGACCGAGTGATGCAAGAATGCGATACAGCTTGTTCACCCGCTCCGATGCGTCGGTGATGAACTCTTCCCTCATGCGTGCGATTGGATCGTCTGTCATTCCCTGCCTCACATATCAAGGTGACACGTCTTCATAGTCGGATAATCGGCAGATACGGGGCAGGGCTTTATCGGTACTGCTACAGGGAAAATCAGATTGGGCCTGTGCTTACTCGGCTTTCTCCGCGAGATATTGCTCTATGATCAGCCGGTCATAGCTGTCTATTTCGGTGAAGAAACAACCTATCTCATAGAACTTCACCTTGGGGTCGGGCTTCTCCGGAATCGCGCGGACGACCATTCCTTCACATGAGATGGCATGGTCTTCCTGCCTGCCGTCCGCGTCAAGGATCGGCACGCTCATGGATACCTTGAGCTTGGTGAGAACCGGAACATGGAAAGGAATCTTGCAGTAGAAGCCGCCGGCACTGAGATTGACGGTCTTGGCCTTTGCGGTCTTGCGCCCGGCTCCGAGATCCTTCATGTCCAGCGGGATCTCCAGCGATGCCCGCCTGTGCTTTCTTCGTTCCTTCCTGGCCATTGGTTCCCTCCTTCTCGCCGCACATCCTACCAGACCCTGTCCACGCCCTGCAAGTCTTTTCCGCTAACGTGGACTTCTACCATTGACTTCGGCACCTATTGCCATATGATCTAGTCAAAAATGCGCCTGAATGGAGCCTGATGAAACATAAACCTGCATTGATCTTCTCACTGGTCCCCGCGATGGCCATGTCATTGGTCCTCATTCTCACCGGGTGCGCAGAAGACCCGGCACCGCCACCGGAGGTGAGAATGGGACTGTCCTGGTACGCCTCTGCGGATGAGGCCATGGCGGAGGCCCAGAGGCATGGGGACCTGGTGCTCTTCAGCTGCGGGGCCGCCTGGTGTCCCTGGTCAAGACTCGTCAGGGAAAGCCTCTTCGTGAATGACGCCATCATCGAGTCCCTCGGCACATACAGGTGCCTGGCCCTCGATGCGGACAAGGATTCCGCACGCTGCAATAATATGGGCATCGTTCTCTATCCTACCACCGTCGTGACCGATGCTTACGGCTCTGAGCTCGGGCGCATCACGGGCTTCTGCACGCCCGAGGAGTTCATCGAGGGCCTGGTTCGAATCGAGGGACGCTCTGACAGACTTGCCGAGATGTTCACCCTGGAGGAAACTCGTGTCAACGACCAGGCCTTCCTGATCGCTTTCGGGAAGCTCCTCATGGAGATCGGCATGTATGACGGTGCCCTGATTCGGTTCGACCGGGCATCCCAGATAGACAGCGATGATCGCTTCGGGACCCTCGAGGAGGCCACTTACTCCATGGCCGAATGTTACATGCTGGCCGGCAAGCACAAGGAGGCGGGACGCAGGTTCCGGCTCTTCGCCAGGGAACACCCTGGCAGCGAAAGATATGAATACGCTACCGTGCTCGCGGGTCTGTGCTATGAACGCATAAACTACAAGTCGGTTGCGCGGGAAATCTACGAGGACTACCTGGAAAACCAGGGGGAAGGCAAGTTCTCCGCCTTCGTCCGCTCCAGGCTGGATAACCTTAAGAAAGAGAGATGAGATGGAAGTTGAACTCCTTGCTGTGACCCCGAATGCCGAGAGGGTAATCGAGGAGGCAGGGCGCACCTGTTACATGTCGCATGACCGGGCGAGTGATGCCGGTACGGCGAAGTTCATCCAGATGCTGGTCTCCAGGGGACACCTCTCGGTCCTGGAACACGCGGTCGCTACATTCCGGGTAAAGGGGATGTCGCGCGCAGCGACCCACCAGATCGTCAGGCACCGCCTCTGTTCCTTCTCTCAGAGGTCGCAACGCTATGTCAGGGAAGCCGGTCAGACACCTGTCATGCCTCCGTCCATCGAGAGCAATGACGAGGCCGCGGCCTGCTTCCGGGAAGCGATAGCATCAGCACAGACGGCCTATGACAGTCTCCTCAAGATGGGGGTGCCAAAGGAAGATGCGCGTTTTGTCATGCCGAACGCCACTCCAAGCGAGCTCGTGATCAGCGCCAACTTCCGCGAGCTGCGGCACATCGTCGCCGTGAGGGGCTCGCGCGGAGCTCAGTGGGAAGTCCGCGAGATGGCTGCTATCATTCTCAGGAAGATGAAGGACATCGCACCCAGTGTCTTTTTCGACCTCGATATAGACGCCGACGGATGTGTGGTGAGCCCCTCCCCCACCGGGGCAGCCGAGAGCGAGTGAACCCCGGCGGACAGGCATGTGGGTAGCAGGTGAGTTTTGTGTTCACCTTTCAATCTGAGATGTGTTAGCATGCAGCTGTCAACAAAATCGAATGGAGGCAAACAATGATCAAGAAGGCCATTGTGCTTGCAGTTCTGATCGCCCTTGTGGTCCCGGCCAGCCTGCTCGCAATTGAAAAGAAGCAGTACATGATGCGTGAAGACTATGGCGTGGAAGCCCTCCAGGGCTGCACGCTTCAGTACTACTACTACATACCATGCCCGACCTATTCATGGTTCTGGGCCTACTATGACTGGGATTGCGGCGACATTATCGGCACGGTCTTCACCGTCGGCGAAACCGGAACCGGGGGGAACACCGCGTGTGATCCTGAGAACTGCCACGACGTCGTCGGCTTGAGCGTGCTCGACTTCGCGGGCTATGGCACCGCCTACCCGGGCCTCTTCACGGTAGAATTCGACGTCTACTGCGCGGACGAAAACAATGCGCCCATCGGCCTCCCACTCGCGAGTTCCGGCCCCATTGAGACCACGGAAGGCTGGAACAACATTGTATTCCTCCCTTCGATCCCTATCACGGATTGCGCCACCAGCGGCCCTCCCTCGGCGTTCCCGAGGATTCTCGTTACGGCCACCCATTCGGGCACCATATGCACTTATCCGCAGTGGGGCCTGGATAATATAAGTGCTCCCATAGACAGTGGCTGCGTGATGCATGATCTGGGCTGCCTGCCTGCCGTATACCCGAGGCCGGGCACCGGTCCCTACCCGCTCATGCACTCCGGCTACTATGGCGCCGCCTTTGAGTTCATTCCGCCGCTGGTCTTCGCTGACGGTGCCGACTCCACCGAGGATGGATCGGTCTATGGCTTCATCGAGTTGGCCTGGAAGCTCCTGCTTGACTGCGAGGGACCTGCGACGCAGCCGACCACGTGGAGCGGCATAAAGGCGATCTACCGCTAGGCCGGGCACTGTGACGGACCGGGAGAGCATCTACAGCAACCCGCGCTATTATGACCTCGGATTCTCCTTCAGGGATATCGGCGCCGAGGTGGACATCTTCGAGGAGCTGATTCGCCGGTTCTCACTGGCCCGGGTCAAGCGAATGCTCGAGATGGCATCCGGCGTGAGTCCCCACCTGGTCGAACTCACTCGCCGCGGTTATCACTACACCGGTCT
>JAUVJV010000216.1 GCA_030592245.1 Candidatus Eiseniibacteriota bacterium | reverse complement strand
ACTATCTTTTCGGCAGCTATGACATGACCGTGAGACTTGCCAACATGGATCCTGCGAAGCTCCCGTGCTGGGAGTCTGCGCCCAGTGAAACCGCTGAAGTGTTTTCGGCATCAGACTTAAGTGGGGCAAGGTTCAGGGTTGGCGCCACCTATGTGGTCAACAATAGGGTCGAGCTGGCCGCTACCTATACCGGCAAGGCCTCGCTCGACGGGAAGTACACATCAAGCGATGGCGTCGGTGCCTATTCTCCCTGGAGGAATGGCATCGGAGAGAGCTTCAAGCTCAAGTACCCGGCCTCAGTCGCAGTCGGGATAAGCTACAAGCCCCGAAACGAACTCAAGACGGTGGTTGAGGGGAATGTCAGGTTCACCCAGTGGAGCGAAGCCGAGAACGAGGCCCTGGAGGAGTTGGTACTGGATGACATCTACGAGTTTTTCATTGGTATCGAGCACGTCTTCTATAACGGCCGTCCACTCCGCTTCGGCTTCAACTACAAGCCGTCACCGGCGGACAGAGAGGCGGCCCAGGCGTCGGCTACGGCCGGTTCCGGCTTCGACGTCTATGGACTCGACCTCGATTTCTCGCTCAGCGTCGGATGGAGGAAGTTCAGGGAGTTCTCGCTCTTTGATGATGCTATCTTCTGCGCCCAGAGCCGGGAGTTCAGTGACATGGTTGAGGAGACATTCGTGGGCGGGGTGATTTCACTGAGTAAGAGGTTCTAGCGCTTAAAATCACCGGGCAGGTTGCTCGAGCGGAGGTGAGGGGATGAGGTATCTCGCGGTTTTGACTCTGTGTCTTGTAATGGCCCTGGGCAGCGCTCGCGCCCAGGAGCGCGCCGAACCCATCCGGATAATCATAATGTACACCAATGATATTCACGGTGGTATCGACCGGTCTGAAGCCACCTTTATGGACCAGGAATTCCCGCCGGAGCTGGGCGGCGGCGCCGCGCTCGCGGGGCTGGTCACGCGGGTCAGACAGAAGGCGGAGGACGAGGGCAAGGGTTTTCTCCTGTTCGACTCGGGTGATATCTGGCAGGGCACACCCGTCGGCAACTACAAGGATGGCGAGATCGTGATCGAGTTCATGAACCGGTTGGGCTATGACGCCTGGGCGCCGGGCAATCATGAGTTCGATATTAGCCTTGAGAGTGCTTTGCACATCATGGAGATGGCCGAGTTTCCCGTGCTGAGCGCTAACCTGGTGAATCCCGAGACGGACGAGATTCTGCCTCCCGCGAGGGCCTATATCATAAAGGAAGTCAAGGGCATAAGGATCGGCATTATCGGCCTGATCACCGAGGAGACGCCCCTCTACGCGCTTCCAGAGGATGTCCAGGGCGTCCAGTTCCTGGATGTCAAGACGGTTACCGAGAAGTACATCGCCGAGATCAAGGACAAGGTCGACCTCATAATGGTCATAGGACACCTGGGTATTCCCTGGGGTGTGGATGATGCGTATAAGGAGATGATCGAGACCGGGGCCGAGAAGAAGATCAAGTACGGCATGAATGCCATGGAACTCGTTCACAGCGTCCCCGGCATAGACCTCATGGTCTGCGGTCACATTCACGTGGGGTATGAGAAGGGATGGGAAGATCCGCTCAATCACACCATCTGCCTCCAGACTTACGGTAGAGGCTCGGGGGTCGGCGTGTACGAGATCGAAGTCGATCCCGGGACCAGGAGGATAGTCGGTTATGATTGGGCGGAATCCAACGGGGGGATAGTGACTCTCTTCGAGGATGAGTTCTGGCCGGACGACGACGTCGCCGTGTTTATCGAGGAATGGGTGGACAGTGCCGAGGTCGGCATGGATGAGCCCGTCGGGCGAGCCCTTGTCGATATCACGCGCGTCGGGGTTGGTGAGTCGCAGATGGGCAACATGGTTGCGGATGCCATGCGGGAAGCCGTCGAAGCCGATATGGCTTTCACCAATCTTGGCGGGATCAGGGCGAGTATCGGGATGGGGATCATTACCCCAAGGGATATCTTCCAGGTTGTGCCCTTTGAGAACCAGCTGGTCTATTACGAGATGACGGGTTCTTACCTTAAGCACGTGATCGAATGGCGAGTAAAGGGCATGAGACAGGGAGCTTATGTCTCCGGGGTCAAGATCGTTTACAGCCGGACCCGCCCGGACTTCGACCGGGTGGTGGAGCTCACCGTGAACGGCGAGCCCTGGGATCCCGATCGCATTTACCGTGTGGTTACAACCGACTTCATCGCCGAAGGCAATGTGGGTTTGCAGATTCTGACCGAAATAGACAAGGCCTATGTCACCACTTCCGATGTAGTGGTCAAGCAGGCCGTGATCGACTATGTGAGAAAGCATTCTCCGGTGGAGCCCCGCATCGAGGGCCGCTTCGTCAGAGACGATGACAGGGAGATGTCGGCGGCCCTGGCCGAGGCAATGACCAGGTACAAGCCCCTCGAAGAGCTGAGTCACTAGCCCCCTTAAGGTTCGGAGCGACCTGAGTTTACGCCTGGCGATCCCTCCGGCAGACCGGCTGGAAGCTCTCCTTGACAGGCCGGAAACCCCATGATTTGAACCATACCTGACCTCACAAGGCCCGGCCCCTCGTCCAGGTGCTTCGCCGGGACATCCATCTCCTGCCGAGCATACTTGTAATCACTTGAGTTATGGTTAGTTAACAAGTTATCCGCCTGATCAGCCATAGGTTAATCCTGCTGCTCAAAGTCCTCTAATTTGATTGAAATTCTGAAATCGATATGGTATACTTCAAATGAGTCAGAGCAGAAGTGTACATATGGGGTGAAGCACCCCTATATATCAGGAGGTTGTGATGTTGAGAAGTGCATCTAATTGTATGGCTATCTCCATGTTTTTGGTGTTCGGGATTGCCGCCCTTGCCGAGGCGGCCAGTCCAGGCGATGTGGTGATCAATGAGATCTATCCCAATGCCCCGACTTACTTCGACGGCTCTGAGTTCATAGAAATCTACAACACCACCGGCAGCGCCATAGACATCGGCGGCTGGAAACTGACGGGCACCGAGTATGATGGAACCTGTACGGGTGACCGGGACCATTTCTTCCCATCCGGGACGTCGATACCGGCGGGCGGTTACATCATTATTGCGCGTGATGCGCTGAACGACGACGATGATGGCTTCAAGGATGAGTTCCCGGACATAACGCTGGATTTCGAGATGGTGGATGCCAACTCCAGCTATGATCAAGATGACCCGACCGTACCCAACATGATCATGGGGACTACCACCGAGTACGACGATCAGATAAGGCTCATACCCGGCAATAGCGACTACGCGGCATCCTGTGGCGGCTCATATAACAGGTTTGAAGTGCTGCTGCTGATCGACGACGGGGCTGTCCTGATCGATCACATCGAGTACAGATACTCCTCCTGCACTTCGGACCAGTGCCTGGGATTGGGTACTTCGGACAATGACGCCTATCCCGCCTATCCCGATGAAGGATTGAGTCTCGGGAGGCCGGACATCAGCACTGATACAGACAATTGTGCCAATGACTTCCTCTGGGAAGCTCCTACGCCCGGAGAGCAGAATGTCAATGGCATACCGCCCAATATCTGGAGCCTGGGTTACAGTCCCTGCGTTCCGGGCCCCGCGGATCCTGTAACCATCGACTGTTACGTTGACGAGAATGGAGACGGGGTTAAGTGGGTCAAGTGCATATACAAGCAGGGTGAAGCAGCCTGGGACACGGTCGCCATGATCCAGGATGTGGTTGTGGACAGTCTTTACACTGTGGATCTTCCGGCCAGGCCGGACCAGACCCAGAGCCTGTTTTACATCTGGGCCTCGGATACCATGGACGTGACGGGTATCTACCCGGCGGACGCGAGGGATGATCCCTATCACTACTCCGTGGGACTGACCGCCATCAGTGTGATCCAGCAGGTCGATATCGGTGACGACTCTTCCTATGTGGCCGGACAGGTCAAGAACATAACAGGTGTCGTCACGGCGGCCAGGGGCACTTACTTTGACAACATGTTTGTCGTCCAGCAGGGCAGCGGGACCTGGTCGGGCATTCATGTCTATGACCCGTCCTACTCGGTTCCTGCCGCGGTGGGCGACAGCGTGATACTCTCCGGCCGGGTTCAGGAATACTACAACCTGACCGAGTTCTATCTCTTCACCGACTGCTACACCGAGGTCAGCAGCGGAAACCCCGTCTATGAGACGCTTGTTCCGACATCCGAGATTAATACTGCGTCGATCTACGCCGAGAGCTGGGAGGGTGTCCTGGTGAGGGTGGATTCCGTGACCGTCACCAACGGGGACCTCGGCTATGGCGAGTGGGAGATCAATGATGGCTCGGGGCCCTGCATCGTTGATGATGCGGCCTACTATGCCTACCAGCCTAAGACCGGACACACCATCGAGTCGGTCTGGGGCGTGGTCGACTACGCGTACGACTTCTACAAGATCCAGCCTAGGGGCGATGATGATATTGTGGGCGCACTTACAGTGAGCACCGTGCGTTATACCCCGCATGCCCCGACCACGACCGATATGGTTACCGTGAGCGCCCTCGTGAACACCGGTTTCCCGATCGAATATGTGCGTGTCTATCACAACACCGATGGCGGTGCGGTCTTTGACAGCACCCTGATGACCGCGGTCGACGACACAACTTATGCCGGTGATATAGGTCCCTACCCGGTCGACCATACGATCGTCTACTATTATGTCGGTGCCAAGGACAGTTCGGGCACAAGGGCTCAGAGGCCCGACGGGTATACATTTGACTTCCGCATTGGTGAGCATACCATCTATGAAATCCAGTCCACATTCGCGAGCGACGGTGACAGCTCACTATTTGCCAGGGATCTTGAGCCGGTCAATATTTCGGGTATCGTAACCGTCGCGCCGGGTGATTTCGGAGGCTACGAATTCTTCATCCAGAACTCTTATCCCGGCGTCGAGACCCCGGACTACAGGGGGATGCGTATCCTTGACTGGTCAGAGACCGT
>JAUVJV010000334.1 GCA_030592245.1 Candidatus Eiseniibacteriota bacterium | reverse complement strand
GGTCCGAACTCCATGCGCCCGCGGTACCAGCCGATCACTTTCTGATCGGCGATCAGGTCGGCCACTGCCCCTGGAATCTCCTTCTCACTCAGCTGCCTGGATGGGATCCCCTTGCGCTCAAGGTAGTCGGCGATGTAGCCCTCGCCAAACTCAGGTCCCAGGTATGACCCCTTCTGGGAATCATGCTGGCCATCGGCTTTCCTCGCATTACCGAGGTATTGATACCAGCCCAGGAGAGCCGCCCCGAGCGCCCCGCCGGCATCACCGGCAGCGGGCTGGATCCAGATCCTGTCGAAGGGGCCATCCCTCAGGAGTTTGCCGTTGCCCACGCAGTTAAGGGCCACCCCGCCTGCCAGACACAGGTCCTTCTTGCCCGTCTCCCTGTGCACGTGCCTGGCCATGCGCATCATGACCTCCTCGGTCACATCCTGAAGCGAGCGGGCGAGGTCCATGTGCTTCTGAGTGAGATCAGTCTCCGGTGGTCTGGTCGGGCCTCCGAAGAGCCGGTCGAATGCCTTGCTCGTCATCGTGAGCCCCGTACAGTAGTTGAAGTACTTCATGTTGAGTTTGAAGGATCCGTCCTCCTTAAGATCGATGAGCTCGGTAAGAATCTTGTCTCTGTATTTTGGCTCTCCATAGGGCGCCAGGCCCATCACCTTGTACTCTCCCGAATTGACCTTGAAACCCAGGTAATAGGTGAAAGCCGAGTAGAGAAGCCCCAGGGAGTGGGGGAAGTGGATCTCGGCCATGATCTTCACCCGGTTGTCCTCACCTACCCCGTAACTGGCCGTAGCCCACTCGCCGACTCCGTCAATCGTAAGGAATGCCGCTTCCTCAAATGGTGAAGGGAAGAAAGCCGAGGCCGCATGCGATTCGTGGTGTTCCGGGAACAGGATCTTGCCCTCATAGCTGAGTTCCTTGCGAATCAAGTCCTTTATCCAGAGCTTCTTCTTCACCCAGAGCGGCATGGACCGTATGAAAGAGCCGATTCCCGAGGGGGCGCCGGCAAGGTAGGTCTCGAGGATGCGTTCGAACTTGAGGAAGGGCTTGTCATAGAAGGCAACGATGTCGATGTCGCCGCCAGCGATGCCGCCCTCGTCGAGGCAATACTCTATTGCACGGGCTGGAAACGAATGGTCATGTTTCCTGCGGGTGAATCGCTCTTCCTGAGCCGCCGCCACTATGTCCCCGTCCCTGACGAGGCAGGCGGCGCTGTCATGATAGAACGCCGAGATGCCCAGTATATCCATAAGTCCTTCCGTGATCACTTGCATTCAGCCGAGATGAGCCGGACCGGTGCCAAGTATGCCTGAGCTCTGTACTATATACTATCTTAATCGGCCATTTAAGTTCCAGGCTGAATGCCTAAGAGGACACCCACGGAACCGCCATCGCCTACCGGATATGATTACTGCGACGCCGCCACATGGCTATGCAGTCCTTTAATCATAGCAACGGTTGACAAGCGCCTCAAAACCTGATACCCCGACTACGTGTGATAAGTGCTGTCTCTGTGTGTTCAGTGTGACGCACAGGCTTGCGCCGGGCTACTTATAGGAGGAGGCTGTTGATGATGAGATACCTGCTTTGCGTTTCTTGCTTGATTCTCCTTGTGGTGGGATGTGGGAAAGAGGTCCAGGAGGCTGCAGTAGAAAAGAAAATCGAGGAAGCCACGGGGGGAGAAGCGGACGTTGATTTCTCTGATGGCGGGATGAAGATCACGGGAGAGACCAAGGAGGGAGAATACGCCATCACTGCCGGCGAAGAGACCGAGATTCCCGAGGACTTTCCCTCTGACGTATTCATCTATCGCCCTTCCGAGGCTGTCATGGCCATGAAGGTGCCTGAAGGTTATTCCGTCACCCTGATCACCCAGGATGACAAGGCCGAAGTGGTCGAGGCCTATAAGCGGGAGATGCAGGAAGAGGGATGGTCCGAAGAGGGTTCCATGAACATGGGTTCCCACTCGATGCTCATGTACGAGAAGGATGGGCGAGACGCCAACATCAACTTCGTGCCTTCTGACAAAGGGCTTCAGATCAATGTGATAGTCAGCACGAATTAGGCCGCAGGGGCCGGACAGGGCCGGAGGGATCAAGCAGAATGGCGCTCAGTGCATTTGCTGACAAGTCGAAGATGCCCCAGGTAAACGACCTTGAGGAGACCCTGGGGAGATCAGGCAACCATTGGAAGGCCATAATTCAACATGCAGCGAGCCACTATCCGCCGCTTGACCAGTCGTGGGGCTTTTCCGGAACAGCCTGGGGTTGGGCGCTCAGGCTCAAGCAGAAGAAGCGGACCATCGTGTACCTGACCCCGTGTGAGAGGTACTTCATCGTGGGTTTCGCTCTGGGTGAGAAGGCGGTTCGGGCGGCGCACGAAGCGGGTTTGGATGAGTCCACACTTGCGCTCATAGACGGGGCGAGGAAGTACGCCGAGGGGCGCGCCGTTCGGATTGAGGTTCGCAGGAAGCGTGACCGCGACCAGGTCATCAGACTCGCAGCGATCAAGATGGAAAACTGACCGCGCGGGACTGGTTTGTGGGCAGATGCGTGGATCGATTTGCATGGGAATGAACCGGAAGGTTGAGATCAAGACTCGAGTGGACGATCTGGCATCGCGGCCGCCATCCATTACGATGACCACGGCGATTCTCGCTGTGCTCATAGCGATCCGCTCCTAAATACACCTCCAGATCCAGCCGCATGATGCCCTCAAAGAGGAGGCCTTAAGACAGGGTGACATTTCTATGTTGCAGAATACATGACATTTCTATGTTGTAACTACACGGTCTGCGAACGGCTTTACACTTCTCGCTCTCTGTGGTATACTTAGTCAAGAGGTCATATGAGATGTTGATCAAGATAGAGCCATTGGCTGAACGCATAGCAGCCGTCTTGCTTCTAGTGTCCGGGATGATTCTTGCGGTCGCCGGAGCCTCCATCGGCGGGCTCACCATTCATTGCCTGAATGTTGGTCAAGGGGATTGCACTCTGATCGAGTCATCTACGGGGGGCACGTTTCTATTTGATGGCGGCAACAATGGTGATGGCAATCAGGTTGTCGTGCCTTACCTTCAATCGCGGGGTTTCCAGGCACTGGACTACGTTTGCGCATCTCACTATCACGCTGATCACATCGGTGGCATCGACGAAGTCGTAAACTACTTCGGCATCGACTCGATAAGAGTTGCCGCGCTCGACAGGGGCTGGTCCTACAGCACGGCGTCTTACGACGACTATGAGGACGCTGTTACTCCGAAGCGTGTCACCATATACGATGGCCAGGTGGTTGATCTTGGCGGGGGGGTTACCATAACCTGTGTTGCGGTCAATGGCAACGGAGTCCTTTCACCGCCCTTCGACGATCAGTACGACGAAAACGACCTGAGCGTGGCGCTTGTTGTCAGATATCTGGATTTTGATTTCTTCGTCGCCGGAGATCTCTCGGGCGTAAACACCAGCTTCTATACGGATATCGAGACATCGGTTGGCCCCGAGGTGGGCCGGGTAGAGGTCTACCAGGTGGATCATCACGGCAGCATGTCCAGCTCAAACGCAAATCTGGCTTCGACGTTGCGGCCGCAGGTATCGATAATCTCGGCTGGAGACGGTAATCCATATGGTCACCCTACGCAGACCGTCATCAACAGGTTGATCTTTTACGGGAGCTATGTCTATCAGACGGAATTGGGC
>JAUVJV010000196.1 GCA_030592245.1 Candidatus Eiseniibacteriota bacterium | reverse complement strand
TCACACAGTGGCCTGGGACGGAGATGGATCTCCGGCCGGAGTCTACTTCTGCAGAGTCCAGTGTTGTGATGGCAAGGAGACAGTCAGCAAGGTGATCAAGGTGCAGTAGAGGGCCTTTACATCTTCAAGTTTGAGGGAGAGCCCGCCTTTCCGGCGGGCTCTCTTCTTGTCTCGCCCGCGCCCCTGACAGGCTGATCCCACTGGCTGCTTGACACAGCAGGGGGGTTGTTGTACCTTGTGCTGGCACTCCGGTATTGCGAGTGCCAAGAGGACAGGGTGATGCGAGCTCCGATCGATGACAGGCTTACCAGGGTCCATGAAGCTGTGGTCACAGCCTATATCCGCACCGGCCAGCCGGTGGGGTCAAGGTTTCTCTGCGGCAGATTCCGCATCGGACTCAGTCCCGCCAGTATTCGGAGTCTCATGGCAAGCCTTGAGGATCTCGGTCTCTTAAGAAAGCCTCACACGTCTGCCGGGCGGGTTCCGACTGAGAAGGGGTACCGCCTCTTCGTGGATCGCCTGATGAAGAGGGCCCCTGTGAGTAAGTCCGATGCCAGGTCGATCAGAAGGGCGATGAGGGCGGCACCATCACTGGAGGAGGTCCTCGAGCACCTGTGCAGGAGTCTTGAAACACTGTCCCATCAGGCTGGTGTCGCCATTCTGCCAAGGGCAGTGCATGGGGTGATCACCCGGGTTGAGACCTCGGCGGTGGGGCGGCGCGGGATGATCGTAAGAGTGAACGTCGAACCTGGAGGTGAGCGGACGCTTTCGCTCAGTCTGGGTTCAGATGAAGAGCGAAGGGAGGCTTCCAGGCTGTTGGGTAAGATCGCCGTCGGCCTGGTGGGGAAGGACACCCGGCAGGCGACCGGAGCGCTCCGTAAAGGATCCCGCTCGGATGCCGCCAGCGGTGGTCTGGCAGGCTCCATACGGCACCACCTCATCAGTGTCCTTAAGTCGGCCGACCACGGCGTTCACGTCACCGGCACGGGTAACCTGGTATCTGCCATGGAAAACATGGCACAGGCAGGGTTGCTGCTTGAGGTGCTTGAAAGCAAGGACACCGTGACCAGGCTCCTTTTGTCGGACGAGGATGAGACCGGCGCGACCGTGCGCATAGGAAGTGAGAATGTTTACACTCCAATGAGATCATGCAGTATAATCCGCTCTACTTATAGGATCGGAGACAGTATGGGTGCGGTAGGCATAATCGGACCCTTGAGGATGGAGTACTCCCGGTTCACCGCGCTGGTGGAATACACTTCATCTGAGCTGACCCGTTTCCTGGCCAAGTGAGGAGGAAAACTGAAAGGTGATGTCCAAAGATAAGAGTGACGAGGAACGCGAGATTGAGATGAAGAGTGGGGATGAGCCCCAGGCTGCGGACGCGAAGCCGGAAGAGCATCGCAACCGCAGGCACGAGGCGTCCAGCAAGGAACTGGTGGCCGAGCTGGATACCCTATCTGAAGAGCTCGACAGGGTGCAGGTCGAACTCGAGGAAACCAAGGATAAGTTCCTGCGAGGCCTTGCAGATTTCGATAATTACCGGAAGCGGGTGACCAGGGAAAGAGCGCAGCTTACCAAGTGTGCCAATGAGGATCTCATCAAGCGGCTGCTCGATGTCGTGGACAATATCGAAAGGGCCCTGGATGCCGCATCGGAGAGCGAGGACTTTGATGGGTTCAAGAAGGGAATGGAGCTCATATACGACCACCTCAAGGGCATTCTCACGAAGGAGGGTTTGTGCCCCATCGTGTGCCTGGGTGAGCCCTTTGATCCCAACTACCATGAGGCCGTGATGGCGCTCGAGAAGGAAGGGCACGAGTCGGACAAGGTGGTTGAGGAAGTTCAGAAAGGCTATATGCTGGACGGCCGCGTGATAAGGCCCAGCAAAGTCGTCGTCTCGAAGTAATCAGCTCCACGAAAGGGGAACACAATGGGGAAGGTAATCGGCATAGACCTCGGCACCACGAACTCCTGCGTGGCCGTCATGGAGGGTGGTGAACCCAAGGTCATACCCAACCGGGAAGGCGGCCGAACCTCCCCTTCGGTCGTGGCTTTCGCGAAATCGGGAGAGCGCCTGGCGGGCCTGGTGGCCAAGCGTCAGGCCATAACCAATCCGGAAAACACAGTCTTCTCGATCAAGCGCTTCATGGGCAGGCGCTTCAAAGAGGTTCCGGAAGAGTCCAAGATCGTCCCTTACGAGGTTACACAGGCCTCCAATGGTGATGTGAGGATCGCGATCCTGGGGCAAGGATTATGCCCCGCCCGAGATCTCGGCAATGGTGCTCCAGGAGCTTAAGGCGGCGGCCGAGGACTATCTGGGCGAGGAGGTGAAGCAGGCGGTCGTTACGGTGCCTGCCTATTTCAATGACTCACAGCGCCAGGCCACCAAGGATGCCGGGAGGATCGCCGGCCTGGAGGTCTTGCGGATCATAAACGAGCCCACCGCGGCTTCGCTGGCCTATGGCCTGGAGAAGAAGACGGATGAGAAGATAGCCGTCTATGACCTCGGCGGCGGCACCTTCGACATCTCGATCCTGGAGATCGGCGAGGGAGTGTTCGAAGTGAGATCGACCAGCGGGGATACCCACCTAGGAGGCGACGACTTCGACCAGCGAATCATCGACCATGTCGCCGAGGAGTTCATGAAGCGTGAGGGAATCGATCTCAGGAAGGACCGGATGGCGCTTCAGCGACTCAAGGAAGCCTGCGAGAAGGCTAAGTGTGAGCTTTCCACCACGCTGGAGACCTCCATCAACCTGCCGTTTGTTTCCGCGAATGCCGAAGGACCCAAGCACCTGGACCTGACACTTTCAAGATCGAAGCTCGAGCAGCTGACGGGCTCCCTTGTCGACAGGACAGTCGGCCCGTGCAGACAGGCCCTGAATGATGCGGGACTTAAGCCGGAGGAGATAGACGAGGTGATCCTGGTGGGTGGCTCCACCCGCATGCCCCTGGTGCAGGAGACCGTGAAGAGCATCTTCGGCAAGGAGGCGCACAAGGGTGTCAATCCCGACGAGGTCGTGGCTGTCGGGGCCGCCATCCAGGCCGGCGTGCTCGCAGGAGACGTAAAGGACGTGGTGCTCCTGGATGTCACACCTCTCTCGCTGGGAATCGAATCCCTGGGTGGGGTGATGACGCGCATAATCGAACGCAATACCACCATCCCCACCAAGAAATCCCAGGTATTCTCCACCGCCGCGGACAGCCAGACCGAGGTCACCATAAGGGTGTTGCAGGGTGAGCGTGAGATGGCGAATGACAACCGGACGCTCGGCCGCTTCGACCTGGTGGGAATCCCTCCGGCGCCCCGGGGCATGCCCCAGATCGACGTGGCTTTCGACATCGATGCCAACGGCATCGTGCATGTTTCCGCCAGAGACCGCGCCACCGGCAAGGAGCAGAAGATCGTCGTCCAGGCATCCAGCGGATTGTCTGATGATGAGATCGACGGGATGGTAAACAGCGCCGAGGAGCACTCCGAGGAGGACAAGAAGAAACGCGCCCTGGTCGAGGCCCGGAACAGTGCGGATAATCTTATCTATACTATAGAGAAGTCCCTGAAGGAGCACGGAGACAAGGTCTCCGAAACCGACAGGAAGCCGGTTGAGGAAGCCATCGTGGACCTAAAGGGCGTTATCGATGCGGATGATGCGGACGCCATCAAGACCAGGACCGAGGCCCTCTCGGGGAGCTACTCGAAGATTGCCGAGGCCCTCTACAAGGCAGCCTCCGAGCAGCCTTCCGGGCAGGCCTCCGAGCAGCCTTCCGGGCAGGAGGAGCCCGGGGAAGACAAGAAGCAGGAGGAGAGTGGGAAGGCCGAGGGTGAGGGCGAAGAGGCGGTGGACGCGGATTACCAGGTCGTGGATGAGGACACCGAGAATAAAGGAAAGTCGTGAGGATAAATGCAGAAGCGTGACTACTATGAGGTTCTGGGGGTCGGGCGCGGCGCAACCGAAACTGACATAAAGAAGGCATACCGTCAGCTGGCGCTCAAGTACCATCCCGACAAGAACCCGGACGATGAAACGGCCGAGGTCAAGTTCAAGGAAGCGACCGAGGCTTATGAAGTCCTGAGGGACCCGGCTGCCAGGCAGCGCTATGACCAGTTCGGCCACAGCGGTATCGGGAGCTCCGGCTTCGGGTTCGACTTCTCTTCCTTTGACCTGGGCGATGCCTTGAGAGCTTTCATGCGCGATTTCGGAGGGCCCTTTGATGAGATCTTCGGAGGTGGCGGCCGCCGAGGAAGAACGGGTCCCCGGAAGGGGAACGATCTTCGGGTAAGCGTCACGCTCTCCTTGGAAGAGGTCGTGGCCGAGTCCGAGAAGCGGATCAAGTTCAGGCGGCAGGTCTCCTGCGATGCCTGCCGCGGAACCGGCGCCAGGGATGGAACCGCGCTTGAGACTTGCTCGGCCTGCGGAGGCAAGGGCGAGATCCGCAGGGTCCAGCGAACCATCCTGGGCCAGATGGTCAATGTGTCGACCTGTAACAACTGCCGCGGCGAAGGGCGCGTGATATCCGAACCATGCGAGCAGTGCAGGGGAAGGGGAAGGGTACAGACAGAGGAGACCATCAAGGTCAAGATCCCCGCCGGCGTATCTTCCGATAACTACATTCCCATAGAGGGTAAGGGGGATGATGGCCTGAGGGGTGGGCCTCCGGGGGCGCTCCTGGTCTATATTGAGGTCAAACAGCATGCCATCTTCGAGCGCGAGGGTGCCGACATCTTCTGTGATGTTCCCATAAGCTACCCGCTTGCCGTGCTCGGCGGTAAGTTGGAGGTGCCGACCCTTGACGGTCCTTATGAACTCAAGATACCATCGGGCACTCAATCCCAGAAGGTCTTCACTCTGAACGGAAAAGGCCTGTCTCGCCTGCGGGGCAGGGGAAATGGGAATCAGCTGGTTCGCGTCATAGTCTGGGTGCCCACGAAGACGTCTAATGAAGAGAAGGAGCTCCTCACGCGGCTATCCGAGCTCCGGGACAGCGAGAAGCTGGAACCGGGCAGGGGCTTCCTGCAGAAACTGAGAAAGCTCCTGGGGGACTAAAGTGGAAGGCAAGACACAGGTACACTATAGATTCTATCTTCGCTCCGGCTCGACCGGGAGAGGTGATGTGGTGAGGTTCTCCGAGGATGAGAGCAAGCACATGGTCTCCAGCCTGCGGATGGGAAAGGGTGACCTGGTCGGGGCCACCGATGGCAAAGGCTCTGTCTTCAAGGTGGAAATCGGTGACGTGAGCGGTAAACGGGCGACCGGCAGGATCCTCAAAATAGAAGAAGAGCGCCGCCCCCAGCCTGAGATTCACCTGTTCATAGGGGTGATCAAGGGCTCCCATATGGACCTGGTGGTTGAGAAAT
>JAUVJV010000389.1 GCA_030592245.1 Candidatus Eiseniibacteriota bacterium | reverse complement strand
GTATGCATAATAAACTAAGGCGATGCCCGCCCGTTTTCAATGGTAATCTCAGATGGCGAACGGGTTGCCGAGGAAAAAAGGCGCCCTGGTAGACTCTGTGGCACATATAGGCTGGCGTACAGGCCCACGGAGGTGTAGGCCAATAGGACCCTACCGATACTTGTTGGTGATGGGCATGCGGCGATCCTTGCCGAACGCCCGTGTGGTTATCTTGATACCCGGCGGGCCCTGCCGGCGCTTATACTCATTGCCGTCCACGAGGCCAGCCACCCGGCGCACGACGCCGCGGGGATGGCCTTGTGAGACGATGCTCTCAATGCCGAGGTCGCCGACGACGTACATCTCCAGTACCGGATCGAGAATCGCATAAGGTGGAAGCGTATCCTCATCCTTCTGGTCGGGCCTCAATTCCGCCGAAGGGGGCTTGGTCATAATGCTCGCAGGTATCACGGGCTTTCCCAGTGAATTGCGGTGGGCCGAGAGCTCGTAGACCAAGGTCTTGGGTACATCCTTCAAGATGGCGAAGCCGCCTGCGAGATCGCCGTAGAGTGTGCAGTACCCCACGGCGAGTTCGCTCTTATTGCCCGTGGTCAAGACCAGCCAGCCATACTTATTCGACAGGGCCATCAGGATATTACCCCGGATGCGTGCCTGGATGTTCTCCTCCGCGATGTCGTGGATGAGCGGCTTAAAGACCTGCCCCATCGACTCGCGGTATGCCCGGAAGACCTTTTCGATTCCGATTTTCATAAACTTGATACCCAGGTTCCGGGCCAGCTTCCTTGCATCGGTGATGCTGGAGAGGGATGAGTATCTCGACGGCATCCCCACGCCGATCACGTTCTGCTTCCCCAGGGCATCAACGGCCACCGCCGCCACCAGGGAGGAGTCGATTCCCCCGCTCAGACCGATAACGACCTTGTCGAAACCGTTTTTCTTCACATAGTCCCGGGTGCCCATCACTATGGCCCCGTAGATCTCCTCGAGCCGGCCCATAGGTTTTCCTATGCGAGGGACCAACCTCTTCTTGCGGGCCCTGGGCTTGGCGGCGATCTTGACTGTTCGAACCGAAACTCCCCTGGACCGGGCTGCGCTTCTGCGGCGGGCCGGATGCCGGAGTAGCTTCTCGTCCAGGTCTGCGACTATGAGGTCCTCCGCAAACTGTCTTGCCCGGGCGATCACATGCCCGGCCGGGTCGATGATCACGCTATGCCCATCGAAGACGAGCTCGTCCTGGCCACCGACCAGGTTGAGATATGCGATATAGGCCTTGTTCTCCATCACCCTCTCCACCATCAGGGCTTCCCGCTCGGCACCCTTGCCGATCTGGTAAGGGGAGCAGGATATGTTCAAGATGAGGCCGGCCCCGGCCCGGTTGACCTGTGCTGCCACAATATCCTCATGCCATATGTCCTCACATATGCTGAGGCCGATCCTGGCACCCCCCAGCGCGAGCACGCAGGCGTTCTTGCCCTGCGAGAAATAGCGTTTCTCATCGAAAACGCCGTAGTTGGGAAGGTGGATCTTGCTGCACGGCGAGATCATCTTGTTCTTGTGAATCACCGCCGCGGAATTGTAGAGCACCCTGCCCTCGGCGCGAGGATAGCCAATCACTGCGACCATCCGTCCCACGTTACTGGTGATAAGCTGCATCGCGGTTTCACAGTCATCGAGAAAACGCTGTCTCAGGAGAAGGTCTTCGGCAGGGTAGCCGCAAACAGCCAGTTCGGGAAAGGCCACGATGTCGACGTTCTGCTTCCGGGCCTTCTCGAGCCACCGGATTATCCTGCGGGTGTTGCCCTTGATGTCACCGACAGTGGGATTGATCTGTGCAAGCCCTATCCTGAGCATCTTGCGGCCTCCTCGACGTCCGGGGAAATCATAGGACACGGATTACGGGGACACAATACCTAATTGGCGATTATGGTGACGCGGTGATTATTTGTTGTGCCCCGGCTGCCCTTTGTGTAGGCTTTGCCCTGACAAGGGAGACCATGAAGAGAGAACACGTTGGAACAATAGTCTTTGCCGCGGTAGTCCTCGTGGTGGCCTACCTCTTCTACATGATCTTCAGCCCATTCCTTAAACCCATGATCTGGGGCGCCGTCTTCGCGGGCATGTTCTATCCGCTGAACGCGAGGATCGGCCGGAAGCTGAAGAAGAGAAATATCAGGGCCATCATCATGTCCATAATCGTGGTGGCCGTGATTGGCGTTCCCGCGGTCTTCCTGAGCGTCGGGCTGATCGGAGAAGTCGTGAACGTGGCACCCAAGTTCAGTGGGGCTGTTGAGTCGGGCCAGCTCGATATGGTGTTTAAGCCTGAAGCCTTTGGATGGAACGAGAAGATCAAGGAGACCCTCGGCCCCTTCGTGGATGTTTCCAGCCTTGATATAGAGCTCATGATCTCCACCAACCTCCAGCGCCTGTCTTCCTTCCTGCTGGGACAGCTCTCGAACATCGTCGGCAATATCTCACTGGCCATTTTCAACTTCTCGCTGTCCATGCTCTCCATGTTCTTCTTTTTCAGGGATGGAGACCGAATGGCTATGAGACTCAAGGAGCTCCTTCCCATGTCAGAGAGCTTCAAGGACAGTCTCACGGTGAGAATCAAGGAGGTCATCAGGGCATCCATCTACGGTGGCGTGCTTGTGGCCGGCATCCAGGGCGCGCTCGGCGGGATTCTGTTCTGGGCGCTGGGACTTCCCTCACCGATCTTCTGGGGAGCCATGATGGCGCTCCTGTCACTCCTGCCCCTCGTGGGTCCCTGGTTCATATACTTGCCGGCGGCCGGATATTTCCTTCTCTCCGGCAGCTATGTCCAGGGAATCATCCTCCTGGCGGTGGGTATTGTGATCGTAAGCCAGTCCGATAATCTGGTACGCCCCCTCGTCATAGGCAATCGCACCAAGATTCCGACACTGCTCCTTCTCTTCAGCATCATCGGGGGAATAAAGGTATTCGGGCTCCTGGGCCTGGTGCTCGGCCCGGTCATCGCCTCGATCGTGCTCGCGTTTCTCGAGGTCTACAAGCCTCACAACAGCCACGCCTAATCGCAAATTCACCACCCTGGGGTCAGGTACCGGATTGTGAATTCACAATCCGGT
>JAUVJV010000272.1 GCA_030592245.1 Candidatus Eiseniibacteriota bacterium | reverse complement strand
TCTTCTTCTGTGTGCAGGAGCCCTATATATCACTATCAGCACCGGGCTGAGCCGGGAAGACGATGGCCCTGAGTGCGAGGTCCCCGTGATAGTCGAGGTCCTGAACGGCTGCGGGGTGAGCGGCGTGGCGGACCGGGTGGCGGCTCGCCTGAGGAGTGGGGGTTTCGACGTGATGTTTGTCGGGAACGCGGACGACTTCAACTACAAAGAAACGCTTGTGGTGGACCGGTCCGGCGCCTGTGCGAAGGCCATTACGGTGGCGCGAGCCCTTGCCGTGGACAGCGTGATCCAGCAGGTTCGCGGCTCCTTCTTCGTCGATGTGAGCGTCGTGGTGGGCAGCGACGTGGCCGAGTCACTGGCCTCCGCAAGGTAGGGGGGGATAAGAATGTTCAGCGGAATCGGGGGCTCCGAGATACTCCTGGTGCTCCTCGTGGTGCTGATTCTCTTCGGCTCGAAGCGCATCCCGGAGTTCGCCCGGGCAATGGGCAAGACCACCCGGGAAGTAAGAAAGGCCCTGAACCAGATCCGCGATGAGGTCGACAACGCCGGCACGATCGAGCCGCCCGAGGGAGACCCTCCCAAAGCCGGTTAGTAGTGGATTCACCCCCGCTAGTAAGACCCGTACTGGCTCCGGAAATCCTCTATCTCAACTGATCCCTTGACCTGTGTGTACCAATCGGTCATGTAGACCTGCTGCTTGGTCCCCAGGAGCGAGAGTTTCAGGTTGCCGAGATTGCTTCTGAACCGGTCCATGTCCAGGGACTGCCTGGTGTCCACCCTGATGATGTAGTACTGGTCCGAGTGCTTGAGCACGTCGCTTATCTCACCCTCACCGAGGGCGAAGGAATGAGCTATTATCGTGTTCTCTCTTCCCAGGCCCGGCACGAAACTCATACGGCCGAACGGCTGAGTGGTGACAGGACTGATATTCCAGGACTCGCCTGCGCTCTCGAAGGGTTCTCCGGCCATCACCTTGCCACTGATCTCCTCAGCGATCACCTTTGCCCTCTGTTTCCTCACATCATGGACATAGGCCTGTGACACAAACTCCCGTATCTCCTCCAGCGGCTGTATCCGGGCAGGTAGAACCTCGACGACCTCAAAAACGAAGAACGACTCCCTGCCTTCAACCGGGCCTATCAGGTCCTCGACTCCGGCGGCAAAGATGTTCTCAGCATCGGTTGTGGTAACACCGAGGAAGGGGGCGATCTGCTCCTTGACATAAGGATCGGTGAGTCTGTATTCGTAGCCGGCCTCTGCCGCGGCTTCACCGAGGCTCCCGCCGGCCGTCTCGCTCATCAACTCTCCGGCATCGACGCGAATCCGATCGATCGTAAGAGGGCTCGCCTCCAGAGTCGAATTGATATAGGAAAGCCTGCGCTCTTCCACGCCATCCACCACTCTTATGGACTCAGCTTTTATCAGATGGAACCCCTCAGAAGTCTCCACCACATTGCTGATTTCTCCGCTGGCGAGCCCCCATGCCACCGAGTCAAGCGTGCTGGGGAGCTGGCCGGGCTTTACCCAGCCCAGGTCGCCCCCACGGGGCGCACTGGCGGGATCATCTGAATAGTCAGGAGCAATCTGGGCAAAGGGTTCGCCATCGGCCACTATCTCGAACGCGTCATCGATCTTCTCCCGGGCATCGATCTTGTCTTCAGCGCTCGGCGCCTTGAGAAACTCGATCACGCCTATTCTTCGTTTCTCCTGTACCCGGAAGTCATCCTGATGCAACTCATAAAACTCAGTTATGTCGGCTACGCCCGGAGCAGGTACCGACTCTGTCACGTGAGTGTTGGGGTCGACGTTGAGGTAAGATATGGTCACCTGTTCCTCGAGTACGGTCATGAGCATCTTGGCTTCTTCATCGGTTATTCTGACGCTTGAGCCTATGTAATCCTGGAGCTTCTGGAGAGGAAGCGACTCTCTTATGTAGGTCTCAAGGAAACTGAAATCCAGCGAAGGGTCGGCTAATGCGTTGATGTACTTGGACTGGTCAAAGATGCTATCGGTCTGGAACGCAGGATGGCTCCTGATGAAAGGGGGAGGGTTGCTCTGCATCTCCATCAGAATCTCATCATCCGTTGCATCCAGCCCTTCCTGGCTGGCGGCCATATAGAGGAGGCGCCTCTGCACCAGAGCTTCCCAGGTCTGTTCATTCATCTGCCGCTCTGCGGCTGCGTCGGGTCTTCGCCCTTCCTGTTCGAAGTAGGCCTGGTACTGGCCGCGGAACTCGGTCCGGAATTCGTCCCAGCTTATGCGATCGCCGGCGACCTTTCCCACCACGCCCGGCTCCGGCCCGCCGGTACTCACCTGGTTCATTCCCCAGTTGTAGAACATGAAACCAAGAAAGCCGACGACTACCACCCATAAGACAGACTTTGTGTTCTTTCTCATCTGCGCTAGCATATAATTCCCCCTCCAGATAATCGGTTAACTCATGGCATACTAACAATTGGACCCGCGCTCTACAAGCGCTTTCTGGCCTTGCCCGGCACGGGCGCCGTCCGGATGGGCTCCGGCTCGCCTGACCGGTTTGCCTGCAAGGGGTTACGGTAATTCATGAGTAAGATCGATGAGCTTCTGTTGTTTCTGAGATGGCAGGTACTTTCCTTGGCCCGCGCGCTCTTCGCTTGACAATTCAGGGTTCCCTGTGATACTATGCCCGCGCTTGGCGAACGCTTTGCGGGGAGCGGTCGCAACTGCGGGCTGCGTTACCTCTTTGTGTTTCTTGCTGCGACCAGGCGTATCTCCCCGATATGTAATCGTTAAGATTAGCTTTAACACCGGCGGTGGTTTCGACACATTTGTGACCTGAGGAGGTGGCAAGGTAGGGCCAAAGTGTCGAGGAGGCGCGATCTGAGTGTGGGGGGAGGTGATCATGCGAAAGGGATGTCTGGTGTTCCGGGTTTTATGGAAGTCCTGAGGGTGTGCTGCCGGGGTTCTGTATTGCCCCAAACCCGAGGCCTGCCCGGTGGCGGGCCCGGAAGAAGGAGGAGGAGACAATGAAAAGGACAATTCTCTTCGGGATGGTCCTCGCTGTTCTTGTGATGTGGCTTCCTGCAAGGGCAGCCGACGAGGTCGCGATCCAGGCCGCAATCGACAACGGCCTGGCATGGCTTGCCTCACAGCAGAATGTGACCCCGGGTCCAGACTATGGATCCTGGGGAGAACTAAAGAAGGATGGGAAGACCGGCCTTGCCGTCAAGAAGTTCGAACATGATGCGTTCCTGAGAGGTTACGACAACCCCTTCGACCCCGCCTATCTCTATCACGATGTTGTACAGCACGGACTCAACTATCTCTTCGCCCGTATGTCGACACATGCGATCGGCGTCGAACCGGCAGGCGACCCGGACACCGACGGCGATGGAATCGGGGTCGCCCTGGACGGCGGAGACACCTATGAGACAGGCATTGGTCTTATGGCCGTAGCCGAGAGCAATACGCCTGACCGGATAGTTGATGTTCCCGGCAGCGCTGTGGATGGCTGGACATATTACGATGTTGCCGTGGACATTATGAACTACCTGGCCTGGAGCCAGATCAATACCGGGAACGGTAGGGGCGCATGGGGCTATGATGAGAGTTCGGTGGTGGGAGACAACTCCAATAGCGGGTATGCCATTCTGGGGTTGGGCTTTGCCCAGGCCGCACCCCCTGAGGGTTTCGGGATGACTATTCCCGCTTTCGTCAAGGACGAGCTCGATTTCTGGATTGCCTATATCCAGAACCCCGTTGACGGGGACCAGTTCGACGGAGGAAGTGGGTACTTCGCTCCGAACGACACGACACCTGGCTACCAGACCGTGAACTGTCTGAATACGGGGAACCTGATCCACGAGATGGCCTTCTATGGTGATGTTGTCGGCACCCCGAGGGTGCAGGATGCCATCGACTACCTGGTCAGGCACTGGGGCGACCCCGGTTACGCCTGGCCCGGTCCCCAGGGGTGGCACGGCAACTACCAGGCCATGTTCACCGTTATGAAAGGTCTGGAGGCTTACCAGGTCGACATGATCGACGCCATCGACTGGTTCGATGAGCTCTCGGACTCCATAGTCGGTACCCAGAACATGGATGGGTCATGGCCCTCGGATGTCTGGGACTCCTGGCCGGGCGTCGGGGGTGACCGGATACTCTCGACCTCTTGGGCATTGCTTACGTTGCAGAAGGTGACCACCGTGATCGAGATTGCGGTCGATGTTGACATCAAGCCCACGTCGTGTCCCAACCCTCTCAACACCAAGAGCAATGGCGTGTTGCCTATT
>JAUVJV010000435.1 GCA_030592245.1 Candidatus Eiseniibacteriota bacterium | reverse complement strand
GTCCACGAGTCCGCTGCCCGAGTGAAGGAGCAGAATCTTGCCGCATCACTCGATGCAGGAATCAACAAGCTTGGCGGGCTCTCCGCGGAGATGGGCCTGGGTATAGGGATCCGAGAAATCGTAGGCCCCCTCCTTGACGGCATCCTTGTACTCTCTCTTGGCCATCCACCACGTGTTGAAATAAGCGCAGGACGCCAGGGCAACAAGGAGGATCACCAGAGCCCGAAGGAGGATAAACAGGGTCCGGTGGCGAGTAGTTGCCATCACGGCTAGAACCCCAGGTCTTCGTTAACCAGTATTACCGTAATCCTTCCCTTCGGCTTCTGCTTCTCTATTATCAGGGTAAGATTACAGATACGCTGGGGCGATGCGCAATCGCTGCACCTGCCCGTCGTCGCGCACGGTGTCTTGAGGCCGAAGCGTTTAGCGTTCATCGGGGCGGCAACGTTTCTCACCCTGTCGATGGCGGCTTCGACATCGGCCACAATCTTGTTTCTCCCGACCAAGAGGATCACTTTCTCAGGGCCGTAGCAGAAGCCCGCAAGGCGGTTGCCGGCACCGTCGATGTTTACGAGTTTCCCATCATCGGTGACCGCGTTGGAGCCGGACACGAAGTACTCGGCGTTGGTACCTTTTTTTCTTATCTCCCGCGAGTTTTCGATATTGAGCCCGGGAGCGTACTGATCGTGGAGCCGGTAGTCGCCTTTTCTCAAGTCATCGAGGAGACCGATCTCCTGAGTCGTGCGCGAACCTCCCAGTCCGACGGTCGCACCCCTGGGTATCAGCCGGAGAGCTTTTTTCCTCGCCTCCTCACCCGACCGGGCGACCACGGCATTCATGCCGTTCTTTTCAAGCGCCTTCTTCACCTGCTTCATCCTGGTCAGCCAGTACCAGTCACGCTCTTTCATCACCGCCCTCCTATGATCTCTCCCTCCCTCATCATCCATCTTCCCCCTACAAGAACACTAACTGCCCGGCCCTTAAGCTTCCAGCCGGAAAAAGGAGTATTTCTCGACAGGGACTTAAACTGTGACTCATCGACCGTCCACTCCAGGTCCGGATCCAGCAGTGTAATATCCGCCGGCGCACCGACGGCAAGCGTACCGGCCGGAAGAGCCAGTATGGCCGCCGGGTTGGTGCTCATCAGGCGTATCAGCCCCGAGAGCGAGACGATTCCCTCGTGAAAAAGCCGGGTGCACATCAGACCAAACGAGGTCTCCAGCCCGATTATGCCGAAAGGCGCAAGATCGAACTCCTGGTCCTTTTCCTCAACGCTGTGGGGAGCATGGTCGGATGCGATGACATCTATGGTCCCGGTCTTAATGGCATGCATGAGCGCGCCGACATCTCTCTCATCCCGGAGCGGGGGTTTCATCTTGGCATTGCTGTCAAATGTCCGGACCGCCTCGTCGGTCAAGACCAGGTGATGGGGAGTGACTTCGCAGGTGACGTCTATGCCCCTGCTCTTTGCTTCCTCGATGAAACCTAAACTTCTCGAGGTTGAAACATGGCAGACATGCAGCCTGGACCCGGTCATCTCGGTAAGGATGATGTCCCTTATGACCGCGGCAGATTCGCTCGCGCCGGGTATTCCCTTCAACCCCAGCCGGGTCGACATCCGTCCCTCGTTCATCACGCCTCCCGCACTGAGAACAGGATCCTCGCAGTGTGACAGCACGGGACGGCCGAACATCTTGACATATTCCAGGGCCTTTCTCATCAGGGCGCCGTCGGCAACCGGCATCCCGTCATCGGAGATGCCGACCGCGCCTGCGCCAATGGCCGAGCCGATCTCTGACAGGGTCTTTCCCTTCAAGTCCCGGCTGATCGCCACAATGGGATAGACGCGCGCCGCGACGGCCTCATCTGCCTTGGACTTCACGAACCGCACGCCCTTCTCCCCCTCGAGCGGCGGTTCCGTGTTGGGCATGCACGCGATCGAGGTGAAACCCCCGGCAATGGCCGCCGTGGCCCCCGAGGCGATGGTCTCCTCGTCCTCGCGGCCCGGCTCCCGGAGGTGAACGTGCATGTCTATCAAGCCCGGGCAGACCACAAGCCCCCTGGCGTCGACCACCTCGGCGCCGTCGGCACTCACTCTTGGTCCGGCTCCGGCGATCACGCCATCTGTGATAAGAACATCCGATACCTGATCGATATCCTCGGAAGGATCGATCAGCCTTCCTCCTTTAATGAGCGTCTTCAACGTTGAGCTTCCCTCCGCTTAAGAGATAAAGCACCGCCATCCGGACCGCGAGACCGTTCTTGACCTGGTCCAGGATCGCCGAGTGAGGTCCGTCGGCCACCTCGGGAGTGATCTCCACACCCCTGTTGATGGGCCCGGGATGCATGACGGTCACATCCGGTTTGGCCATCCTGAGTTTCCCGGCATCCAACCCGAACAGGCCGGAATACTCGCGGATGCTCGGGAAAAAGCATTCATCGAGCCTCTCGGTCTGGATCCTGAGCATCATCAGGACATCACTCTCCGGAATCACCTCACTGAGATCATGGGAGACCTTCACGCCCATGGATTCGATGTCTGGAGGTATGAACGTCGGCGGACCGCAGACGGTCACTTCGGCACCGAGCTTTGTAAAGCCCCAGATATTGGATCTCGCGACCCGGCTGTGCAGGATGTCCCCCACCAGGGTAACCTTCAGGCCGTCGGCGGATCCGCGCTTCTGCCTTATG
>JAUVJV010000288.1 GCA_030592245.1 Candidatus Eiseniibacteriota bacterium | reverse complement strand
ATGGCCTCGGTGATACCGTCGGAGTAGATGATCAGGGTATCACCCGGCGCAAGTGAAAGGGATTCCTCCGAGTAGATGGCTTCCTCAAAGCACCCGAGTATGATTCCGCGGGCCTGGAGCAGACCGGGATCCTGACCACGCCTGAAGAGTATCGGCGGGTTATGGCCGGCGCTGGCATATGTCAGAGTGTGAGTTCCTGTATCGAGCAGCCCGAAGAAGAGCGTGACGAAGCGGTCCATTCCCGTGGCTTCATACATCAGCCGGTTGGCCTGTGCGAGGCAGGTTGCAGGGGCGGAGTCTCTTAAGACCAGGCTACGCAGGGTGGCCTGGAGATTCGCCATCAAGAGGGCGGCCGGCATACCCTTCCCTGAGACATCTCCCAGGCAGACGGCGACCTGCCGATCTCCCGCGTCGATGAAGTCGAAGTAGTCGCCTCCCACCGACTTCGCTGGAATGCTCAGGCCTGCTATATCATAGCCCGAGATCGCCGGGGCCCGTTTGGGCAGCAGATCGGTCTGGATACGATAGGCCAACTCCATTTCCTTGCGGACGGCCTCAAGTATCCGCTCTTCCTCACATAGCCGGGCGTTTTCGATGACCTGAGCGGACTGGCTGGCTATGATGCTCAAGAGTCGCTGATCGCTATCGGTGAAAGGTGCCATTGCCTTCTTGTTGAACACATTGACCAGGCCGATAAGCCGGCCCCCGATCATCATTGGAACGCTCAGGATGGAGTGAATCGGGCTATCGCCCTTAGCGAAGTCCCGGAAGCGCGCGTCCTCTCTGAGGTCATCAATCCATAGAACCTTCCTGTACTTGAGCATCCAGCCCTGGAGCATGGTGCCCAGACGAAAGGGAGCCACTTCGCGCGAGGTGTCCGCCCCACGAACCACGGTCCGGAACTGCCGCTCCTTATCCAGAGGATCGAGCACTATCACTGCGGCCTGCTCAACCCTGAGGTGGCTGATGCACTTGCGGACAATGAGTTCGATCACATCTTCGAGAGAGGAGGCCGAGCTTATGGCGGTAGCGATGTCATTGAGGATCCTGAGCTCACCGACCGCCGTCTCCAGGCGGTTCACCTGGCTCTCGAGGTCCTCCAGGCGTCCCCCGGAGGCGGAATTCTCCACGGCGTCAACTCCTTGTTGCTAATCTTCTCTAACTCGACTTCAGCATATGGATCTGCCAAAGGTCACGGTTGCTGTTGTGAAGTATCGGCGCGATTGCAAGCATCCCGGTTTTGCCGATGCTCTTCTCGAGATACTTGAGCTCCTCGAAGCTGGCGGTAATCTCGGGATCCGGGGGAGGCCGGAAACCGGCCTCGCACATCATCAGAATTCCTTTGGCACGTATGGCCAGCTCGAGATGAATGCGGAGCATACAGAGCATGTCGGCCAGGACCTCACCCGGGAATCGTCCCTTGAGCGTCAACAGATACTCCCCCACCCTGGTACCGGAGACCCTCCCCGATGTGATGTACTCCAGAAGGCTCACATCGGTGTCAAGTCCCACATCCAGCCAGTCCCTCAGGCTGTCCTCGCTCCTCTTGAAAGCAAGGGCCATCAGCAGGGGGAGCCCCACCAGTTGGACTACAGTGTTGATCATGGGAGGCAGAAGGAACTGGTTAAAGAAGATGTGTATCCCGATTGCCACGGCAAACCCCGGGAGAAAAACGTGGAGACGTTCGGTTCCATAACGCTCCGAAAGTGTCTTGGATACCACTGCCAGTATGGAGGTGGTGCCGCCATGCATGACCGCGGTGCCGAAACCCCGGATTATCCATACGCCGAGACTTGCCCCCTCGACGGATCCAAGATAGTAGATGTTCTCTACGAAGCTGAAGCCGGCGCCTACCGCGAAACCCAGGATCGCGGCGTCCACGATGAAGCCCACCCTCTTCGTTCTTATGAAGAATACCACGCAGACAGCTTTTGCGGCCTCTTCCACTACCGGAGCGACATACCTGGAGTAGATCGCGATTTCAAGCCAGTCCCGGTCAAGGAGCGTCCTGTTTATGAAATAGCAGACAAGTGCCACCGCGCAGCCGGCCAGGATGGTGAGGAGTACCGCCCGGAATTTAAGAAGCTTGAACGTATCCAGGAACATAAGGACTATCAGGAAGGCAAAGACCGGGCCCAGGCTGACGACAATGTTAACAATGGCTCTCACAGCAGCTTAAGCGACACCATCCATTCCTCCAGCATCCTCTCGTTCTTCTCGAAAGCCGCGGCGTAGCCGACCGACAGGGTCGACTTGAGAAGCGAGAAGGTCACCAGTCTGAAATCCAGCTGAGCCCCGATATCCACAAGAGCCCGCCGGTCGGGTTCATCATCGATATTGGTGGCTATCCCGGCGGCGAAGAGGGACAGCCGGGCCCACCTTAGATACGCCGACGTGAAACCGACGCTTCCGAACCTGAGGGGAGGTAAAACCCATTCGATCATGCCCTTCCCATAATTGGTGCCACTCACCCCATTGAGGTCTATTCCCGGAAAGGCGTATTGCTGCCGGTATCTCTTGACGGTGCGGTGATCGACATAGTTGTTGCCGAAGCCTCCAAAGTAGAAATTGGAGAAGGAGTCATCCTCCTCACCGAAAGCATTACCTGCAGAGCCCCAGAACCAGACCGGGGCGTGGTCGAAGGGCGCACCCAGCGGGAACCCGAACTCGGTATAGAGCAGGGGGATCACCTCGCTGTTGACATAGTTGTTGTGAGAGTTGATCTCGAAGAGCCACCCTTTCTCTATGTCCACCGCTCCCAGAGTCCCACCCAGGTTCTTCAAGGTGAAACTCACGCCGAAGGATACGAACCTGTCATAGGTTGCAGGTACATTCTGGTAGCGCGGCATTGTCTCCAGGTCACCGAATCCCGCAACATACAACTTGAGATCAGCACCCTTGGGCGGCTTGTACAGCAGGTTCTTCTTATAGGCCACGTTCCAGGAGTAACCCTTGCGGCTTGTCTTGGTCGGACCGAAGATGTCGTAGAAATCCGCGTGGTTATAGGTCCCACCGACGGTCCACTGCCAGTAATTGAGATTAAGTCCAAGATGGACCTTCTCCTTATCGGGCAGCGAACGAACCGGAGAATATGCCCCGGTCAGCTTGAGGCTGGCCATCCCCAGCTTGTCTGAGATATCGAACCTGAGGCCGGCTGCCGCATAATCCTTGTAGCCCTGAACGATGGGGTATCCGGAGCTGAGCCTCATGTTCCTCAAGGGATGATAACTCGTCACCCCGGCCAGGGTGGAGTCACGCCCCGCTACGGCCACGGGCTTGACGACCCAGTCCTTGAGCACCGGGTGCGTATCGACCACCTCCTGGCCCAGGTATCTTATGGCGCTCACGTACTCCGCCGGTTGGGTTGAGACCATGCCCGGGACGAAGCCGGCGCCTGTATACTTGAACACTATCAGGGAATCCTCTGAAAACGGCACGGGCCGGAAGAGGCCGGTTTCACAATTGGTGACCACCATCATGCTGTCGAGTTCGATATCGTAGTGATATATGTTCGAGACACCGGTGTAGTATGATGACCCGTAGAGATGCTTCCCATCGGACGAGAACACGAAATTCGCGGGGGAGCTGACCTCGAAATCACAGAGCACATCATAGTCGGAGCTCCCGGCCGACAGGCTGTCCATGCTCATCCCGATCAGCTGTTGAGTACCATTGATCTCGGTAAGGGCACAGGTCAGATAGGAACCATCCGGAGAGATGGCAAGATCGAAGACGTCTCTCCCATACGGGAAGGAGTACACCTGGTCCCAATCGGTGTAGGGGACGGGGACACGCGTAATCGTCGAGATACCGTTGAAGTGGCGGACACCCCAGACCGACCGGTCCTTCGGGTTGAAGGCAAGATCGCCCATTCTGACATTCTCGATAAGGGTGGTCTTGACACCCGTATCAAGATTGTAGGAAGCCAGGTCGCGCCAGAAGTTATTGTCCTCTGCGAAATAGAGGATACCGCCGACGGGGTCATATGCCATCGATGTGACATAGTAAAGCGCGGGTCCGTGAATATCGCATAGTCTCTCGATCTTTCCGCTGTCTATGTCGATGGCGGCAATATGCCCCCTTTCCGCCGGATAGAGCACCGCCGCGAAAAGTCTTCCTCTGGCCGGAT
>JAUVJV010000417.1 GCA_030592245.1 Candidatus Eiseniibacteriota bacterium | reverse complement strand
GCCGAGGCCCGGGTCGACATATCCTTAGGAGGGCGCCGCCGGATCAAGACCTCCACGGGCTATGATACCGCATCCCCGGAGTTTCCAATCACCATCAGTCCCGACGAAGCACGTTTCGACCGCAGGCACATCGGCCGTCTCTTCGACACACCGGGAGTGGAATGCGCCATCTACTGGATCGAGCCGGGAGTCGAACCCACAGCGAAGCAGAAGCGCCAGGCGGAGCTCAGGAGGCAGCTTAAGTCGATAGGCTATATCGACTGAGGAGCCTGCCGGGGGACCGGCCGGGATCAGCCCACTACTGGACGTAGCCCAGGGCCTTGAGCTTTTCCTTTTCCTCCCGGGAAAGCCGGGGCTTCTTACTTTTTACCCGTCCACGGAGGAAGTCTTCCTTGCGGACCTCCGCGAGCTCCCCCGCCATCCACTTCACCCGGGATCCGTACTCGGCGTCCCGAATAATGTCGAGCGCCTCGGCCGGGTCGGCGGCCAGATTGAAAAGTTTGTATCCCGATTCGTCATCATGGTAGATGAGCTTCAGGTCATCGCGGATCAGGGCGTACTTGCCGGGCATCTCGGAGAAGATGGTCCTCTCTTGAGGTATCTCCCCCAGGAGACTGGTACCCCGGTACTCGGTTCCCGGGACGATCCCGGCAACATCCAGCATGGTCGGCACCAGATCGAGTATCTGCACCTGGTCCTTGCTCACACCCTTGAGATCCCGCCCCATTCTCACAATCAGAGGCACATGAATCAGGTTATTGTAAACGAATTCGGTGTGCGCGAAGTAGAAGTCCCGCTCGCCCATGCCTTCAGCGTGATCTGCAGTGAATATGATCAGCGCCGTATCGTAAAGGCCGAGCTCTTTGAGCGCATCGATCAGGCGCTTGAAATGCTCGTCGAAGTACCTGATCTCGCCGTCATACTGCGAAACATAGTAGTTGTAGTCACGCTGGCCCGGAAGCTTCTGGTAAGATGGGATGCCTCCGATGCCGCTCTCCTCTTCGTTGACGTCAAGCATAATGGGCTCGAGCGCGGAATCCACGAACATCTGGTTGTAAGGAGGCCTGGGCGTATAAGGCCCGTGCGGGTCCTGGTAATGTATCCACATGAAGAAACTGTCTTTTCGATTGAGCCGCATCAGGCTTATCGCGGAATTGGTCGTATGCTCGGCGATCCGCTCCGGGACCCCGCGTATGAGTTCTACCTCGTCCATCTGGTCATCGTAGAACTCGAAACCCTGCTCGAAGCCGCTGCCACCGATCAGAACGTAATTGCTTACAACAGCCAGCGTCCGGTATCCGCTCTGCAAGAGAAGCTCCGCAACAGTGGTAAGGCCGGCGGGCAGAGCATAGCGATTGTTAAAGACCTGGGTTTCATGAGGAAGGAATCCGCTGATTATCGAGCTGCATGATGGTCTGGTTGTCGGCGCCTGGGCATAGCACACCTCGAAACGCAGGCTCTCCCTCGCGAACGCATCCAGCGCGGGAGACGTGTCCCTGTGATAGCCATAGCAGCCCAGATGATCGGGCCTCAGGGTGTCGACGCTGACGAGGATTATGCTGGGGCCGACCCGTGGACCGAGACTCAAGACAATGAGGGCAGCCGACACAACGGCCACAATCGCCAGGACGATCAGCCAGTGTTTAGTTCTCATTCAGCATCTCCAGAATAAACACGCCACTCATGAAGATAAGCAGCCGGAACATGCATTTCAACCCGCGGCACCCGGGTGTCCAGGCTGCCGGCGCCGGGTGAAAGAATGTGTGCCGGGGGAAACTGGCGCTCTATCCTTCCTCGGTCTGCTCCTCCGCTACCTTCTTCAGGTCATCGTTGGCATATATGGCAACTTCGACCCTGCGATTGAGGGCGCGTCCCTCACCGGTAGCGTTCTCGGCGATGGGCTGGGCCTCCCCGTAACCCATGATCGTAAACCGGGTGGGACTCACCTCCTGGGTCGCCAGGTAGTTCGACACCGACTGGGCCCTCATCCGTGAAAGGTCAAGGTTGTGCTCCTCCGAACCCGTCGAGTCGGTGTGCCCCTCCAGAAGTATGTTGGTATCATCGTACTTGTTGAGGATCACGGCCAGATCGGCCAGCTCCATCTCGATCGTGGGCTTGAGGCTCGCCTTGTCCACATCAAAGAGGATACCGGAATCAAATGTGATCTTTATGCCCTCTCCGACGCGCTCGACCTTTGCCCCCTGAATGTCCTTCTCTATTTCGGCGGCTTGCTTGTCCATGTAGTCACCGATATAAGCTCCGGCAACCCCGCCGATCGCCGCGCCCAGGATGGCTCCGACGGCGGTGCTTCCGGTGGCCTTACCTATCAAGCCACCAATAACCGCCCCAGCGCCGGCACCCGCCGCAGCACCCTTCTCCTTCTTGCTCCAGCTCGAGCAGCTCACGCTACCGAGAACCATAAAGCCGATCAAGGCGAAGACCATGGCCTTTCTCATCGGAACCTCCTTGTGGTTGACCCTGTGAAAATCGCACAGCGACCACACGGGTAGAATAGTGCAGGAGACGAGGTTTTGGCAACAGCGAATTTCGGTTTGCTCAAGACCAGGGTGTCATGCAGGGACGGCCACCCCGGCATTGTGCCGGAGCGGCATCAGCTCAGGTCAGTTTTCCGGGCACGGCCACCGGGTGATTGCTCCCCGGTCCCGATTTGCAGCCCTGACCAGCGCAGCTTTGCAGTTATGCTATTTGCGCTCCTGCGGGAATGAGCCCACTGCGACTGTCTCATCACCGGCGAGCTCATCACCGGCGAGTCCATCGCCGGTCTCAGCCCGCCCCAGGTGTGAGACGAGCGATGTTCTCAGCTGCTCTTCGATGCTC
>JAUVJV010000152.1 GCA_030592245.1 Candidatus Eiseniibacteriota bacterium | reverse complement strand
TCGGCCATGCCGTCGCAGAAATACTCCTGGTCCTTCTCAGGGCTCATGTCCCGGAAAGGCAGCACGGCAATCGAGGTCTCCGCCCCGGGCGGAGACGGCATCGATTCGGTGTCAGAAGTAGCGACCGGTGTATGGTCCGCCGCCGGCACACCTTGAAGCGCGGCACACAGATTGTTTGCCGACTGGAAGCGCCGGTCGGGGTGCTTCTCAAGGGTCTTCAAGATCAGTCCATCCAGAGCCGGTGTCACCGCCGGGTTCAGGCCGGATGGCGGGGTGGGGGCCTCGCCGATATGCTGGGCCATCAGGCCATCCGCGGTCCTGGATTCAAAGACCTTCCTGCCGGTCAGCATCTCGTACAGTATGCAGCCAAGGGAATAGATGTCGGAGCGGGCATCGCCGGCCTTTCCTTGTGCCTGTTCGGGGGACATGTAGCTGGGTGTTCCACTTACAGTGCCGGCCACGGGCACCTCGCTTGACTCCACGGACCGGGCGATGCCGAAATCCATCACGTGGACATCTCCGCCGCGGTCGATCATGATATTCTGGGGCTTGAGATCCCTGTGAATCACACCTTTCCGGTGGGCCGCATCGAGCGCGGAGCAGATCTGCTTTGCGATGGAGATTACTCTTTCTCCTGAGAGTCTTCCGGTAGCGGTGAGGAGGTCTCCCAGGTTGGTACCCTCTATGTACTTCATGGAGATGTATCTTATGCCCCGCTCTTCCCCGAGGTCGTGGATCCTGATCACATGCTCGTGACTTATCTCCCGGGCGAGGATCAGCTCGCGTTTGAACTGCTCGATCATTGCCTCATCGGAGCTCAATTCCGGCCTTATGATCTTGAGGGCCACGACACGGCTTATCTCTTTCTCTATTGCCTTATAGACCACTCCCATGCCGCCACGCCCAATCTCCTCGACGATCTGGTAGCGGTTGCCGAAATGCTGACCCGGCTTGAAATCCACGGATGCCCTCGGGGCCATGTTCTGGGTCACCGCCGTCGGGGGTGTGGTGGGTGTCTCGATCAGGGACTTGCCGCAGTTTCCGCAGAAGCGGCTGTCATCGGGGTTTTCATTGTCGCAGTTATGACATTTCATAGGTTTCGTCTCTGCTCACGGCCTGACGCGTTACCTTATGGCTCCATTCCCAGTTGCCAGTAGAGAAACGTCATATGGTCGGTGGCGTCCTCTATTACCTCACTCAAGGGCCTGCCGCCTGAATGTCCCGCATCGGTGTTATAGTGAAGCAGGACCGGCTCATCCGATCCGGTTGCCCATTGGAGCAGGGCCGTCATCTTCCTGGCGTGCAGGGGAGCAACCCGTGTATCGCCATCACCGGTGATGAAGAGCACCGCCGGGTAGTCGCCACCCTTCTCGGCGCGGTGGTAGGGCGAGTACGCATGGATGTATTCAAACTGGGCCGGATCATCGGATGATCCATACTCCGGGACCCACCACTTGGCGACCAGGAACTTGTGGAAGCGTACCATGTCCAGGAGCGGGTAGGTACACACCACGGCCTCGAAAAGGTCCGGTCGTTGGGTGAGCGCCGCGCCGACGAGCAGGCCCCCGTTGCTCCCGCCCATGATGGCGAGTTTATCCGGGTTCGTGTAACCCTCCTCGACGAGGGCCTCAGCCGCCGCGATGAAATCGTCAAAGGTGTTCTGTTTCTTCTCCAGCATTCCGTCCCGGTGCCACTTGTCACCGAACTCGCCACCTCCCCTGAGATTGGCCACTGCGTAAACCCCTCCGGAATTGATCCACAGGGCCGCACGCGACGAGTAGTAGGGGAGCATGCTCGAATTGAAACCACCGTAGCCTGTGAGCAGGGTCGGGGTAGTTCCATCAAGTTCGAGGTCCTTCCTGTGGGTCACGAACATGGGCACCCGTGTCCCGTCCCTGGAGCTGAACCAGACCTGCTTGACGTCGTATTCCCCGGCATCGAGCGGGTTCTCGACCCGCGCCCAGATACTTGGAGTAAGGGTCTCCAAGTCCAGGCTGTATATCTTCTTAGGGATATGATAGGTGGAGTAGGAGAAGAAGGCCTCCCTGTCCCGCCAGCGTCCGGCCATTGAGCCGAGCCAGCCTATCTCCGGGGGCTTCATGGCTGTCAGGTACTTGCCATCCGCCTCAAATATCTTGATAGTTGGCGTGACACTGGACAGATATCTCACCATCAACCGGCCGCCCGCAGGGGTGAAGCCGGTCAGCGCTGCCCTGGTCTCGGGTATGATCTCTTTCCAGTTTCCTCTGGCGGGGTTCTCCAGGTCCACTGCCATTATCCTGCCATTGGGGGCCTTCCAGGTAGTGTGCATGAAGAGGGTTCTACCCCCTATCTTGCCGTCAAATCTGGCCTCTATATTGTTCACGACCGTCTGGAGTTCGCCATCGGTGCTCAAGTCCTGGAAATAGATCTCGCTCTTGCGCGCCGCCGAGCCGTGGTACACGGTGTAGAGCAGATAGCGCCCGTCTTCAGAGAGGCTGACGCTCAGGCCCATCTCGGGGCCCAGGTCCTCTCCGAACAAGATGGCGTCACCGGCAGGATCACTTCCGAACGCATGATAGGAGACCCTCTCGCCGAGAGAATCATAGTCTCCATAGTAGAAGCCCTCGCCACGCACGTCGAACATGATATCGTAGTAACGGCTCTTGGGAAACTCATCCGCGAGGTCCTCTCTCTCGTCGATATCGAATATCCTCAAGATAAGTTCATCCTCACCGCCCTCCCGGAGACCGTAAGCCATCATCTTCCCGTCCGGGGAGGCGCCCATTATGCTGGCGCTTATCTTGTGGTCCGGGCTAAGGGTGTGTGGGTCAATGATGACCTCGTCCTCGCCATCTGAGCCCTCTCTCATGCAGATCACGCTCAGATCCTCCTCGGCGGCCCTCCTGGTGAAGAAGTAGCGGCCCCTCCGGTGGATGGGTCTGGAAACCTGGTCGGTGCGCATCAGGCGTTCCAGGTCCGCGCGCAGAGTGGCGCGCATGGGAAGTGAGCCAAGCATCGACTGGGTGTATTCGTTCTGGGCATCAATCCATGCCCGCGTCTCCGGGCTCTGCTGGTCCTCCAGCCATCTGTAAGGATCGATGATCTCAATGCCGTGGACTGAGTCCGTCACCTCGTGCCGCTCGGTAGTAGGCTCTCCGGCAGCGGTTGCCGGGAGCGTTGCCGATGCGGCCAGTATCAGGACAGAGAGGGCGCAGAAGAGCATGCGTCGGTGTACCATGCGTGGTATCTCCTTTATGGCAGGGGACTGCAAGCCGGAGGAGCAGCTTCTTCTCCTGCTCTTCCGGCTAAGGCAAATATATCAACTTGAGATAGGGAAGGAAATCACCTTCCTCTACGATAACCCGCGTCTCCTTATCCCCGGTCTCGATCTCACCCTCTACCATCTGATATTTCATGCTCGGCCAGTGGTGAACCTCAACCTTGATGACATACTTCCCGTCCTCAACGCGCTTTCCTGAATTGTCCTTGAGGTCCCAGATGTAAACATGCTGGCCCGTATCGATGCTTGCGCCGGTAACGGCATCGGCTCCGACGAATTCGGTTGCTGAGGCCCAGACGGGAAGCACTATCTGGACCTCCTTGACGTTCCCGCTGAACCCGGATACATAGAGGGTCCTGACGAATTCCTCATCGGGAGTCTCGATCCACACGGCGACCTGCGGCGCCAACTCATCCCTGTAGGCGATCAGGAACTCTATGCCCACGACCGGTCGAGGCTGCGCGTCGGGATCGAAGCGCTCTATGTCCGGACGCATCGCGCTCATGACCAGGCCGGCGGCCTCTGCCTCGGGGTGCTTGTTGATGAGTTCGATCCAGTGGCTCATGCCCTTCTTCTGGTATGCATACCCCAGCCAGTAGGCGGCTTCCGCCCTGTCGTCGGCCGGCATGTCGCTGTCCACCACCATCTGGAGATACTCGATGCCCTGGTCCAGCTTGCCAACAAAATATGGTAAGCCGACAGCCATCATGCCGTTCAGGAACCTGGCCTCCATGTCGTCCGGGGCCAGTTCGACCGCCTTGTCAAGATGCGTCATGGATCCGAAGGCGATATTGGTGGCCCAGTCGGTATCCTGGTGAATCCGCTCATCGTAGAAATCGCCGTCTTCGAATGGTGTCAGCATGGCGATGGCGAGCTGCTTATGGGCCTCGGCATTATCCGGGTCGGATACTACCACCTGGCTTAATAACTGTTCGGCCTTGGCACATTCCTTCGCTTCGTTATAGGTCTTGGCCCTGGTGATCATCTGCTCCACCTGCTCAGGCGAGAGCTCGGGCGGGGAAGCGGCAGCTTCGGTGTCTTCATCGGCCGTGGCGGCCATGATCTTGGCTATGCTCTCCTGGGCGGCCCTGGCCGATTCGCTCTCAGGTGAGAGCTCTATCACTTTTTCCCAGGCCACTATCGCTTGATGCATGTCGGAGATACTGGTATAGCCCGTCGCCATCGACTGGTAGGCCTGCACCACCATATCCATCGAAACGGCGTCCGGGCTCTTCTCATGAAGCGCTATCAGGTGCTCGAGATCATCCAGCGCCTGGTTGGTCTTACCGAAAAATACGGGGACGCCGACTCCCAGAATGCCCCGGTAAAGGCGTGCGGTGGGGTTATCAGGATCCAGTTCCACTCCCCTGTCCAGAAAGGTGAAAGCCTCGGTCATGAGGTTTCCGGCTTCGGGGAGATTGCCTGCATTTGCGGCCTCCCCGGCCAGCATGCCCTGGCAGAGTCCAAGATTGGCCTGTACCAGCGCATTGTCCGGGTAGGCAGCCATGGCCTCACTGAGCAGCTCGAAGGCCGCCCTGGCATCGCCGCCGTCCCGGAGCGCCGCGGCCTCCGTGACATACTCGTCAACCGTCTTTGCGGTCGCGACGGCTGACAGGAGCAGCACGGCAAGACATGTAACTGTCAATATAGCTCTCATCTGTTCATCCTCCTTTGGAAGGTTCGGGTGATTCTATCATGGGGGAAGTCCAGTTTCCACTCGAAAGGGGGGAGTGTAGTTACAACATAGAAATGTCACCCTGTTTTCCGGCGACTGTAACATAGCTCAGGCCGAGTACACGCAGGTGGAGCGCCCTGCGGGTGATACGCCGATACACCGGAGGCTCGACCCTATCAGTCGGCCCTGCCTCGAAGGTCACCTCAGATTGTCCTCGCATGCCCGCCATCTGGCGCGTGCATGCCAACAAAGGGGTTGCCATATCCCTTCCTGACGCCGCTAATCGGTGAGCAATCGCTATGAAACCCTCTCCAGAGCATGTATAATAGAGATACCTTCAGGGATGAGCATGGCCATGAAGAAAGGGGAAGTGGTGTGAGAGGGATGGGTATTCTCGGTGTGGCGTTCCTTGCGCTCGTTCTCTTGTATCCCAATGTGTCCTCATCGCGCACATGGTATATAGCTTCCGATGGCTCAGGAGATGCCCCCACCATTAAGGCAGGGATTGACTCCGCCGCGTTGTGGGATACCGTCCTTGTGGCCTGTGGCACATACTACGAACGCCGCATCATCCTGAAATCTGGCGTCGCGTTAGTCAGCGAATCGGGCGAAGCTGACTGTGTCACCATTGATGCGGAGTACCTGAACACCGTTTTCAGATGCATCGACCTCGATCTTCCTACGGTAATCAAGGGCTTCACCATCACGCGAGGTATGCCTTATCTAGGTAACCCAGGATATGCCGGGGGGATGGCGATTGTCGGCAGCTCGAATCTGGTGATCGAGAACTGCGAGTTCGTGAATAACCTGACCCATTATGGTGGCGGAGTGTATTGTGAGGCGTCCTCTCCGAGCTTTGTCAGCTGCATCTTCAGAGATAACTATGGCATCACCGAGGGAGGGGCGCTGTACTGCTATAACGCATCTCCACAATTGGAGGGATGCATTCTCCTCAGTAACCGTGCTGGCTGGGGTGGAGGGATGCTATGCACACAGATTGCTGCTCCTGTATTAACCAACTGCACTTTCTATGGCAATGTCGGCTATGTGGAGGGTGGAGGCATCTATACCAAGTTGGATGCTGCCCCGGTCCTCGAGAGGTGTGTGATAGCTAACTCACTCGGGGGAGGAGCCATTGCGTGTGAGATTGAGTTTT
>JAUVJV010000314.1 GCA_030592245.1 Candidatus Eiseniibacteriota bacterium | reverse complement strand
ATCCCCAACCCTTGAGAGCCGATATCTTGACCGGCTCTGTACTCTCCGCGACGCCGGGCTCAGCAAGTTCAAGCCCCGACACGTCAGCCTTCGCGGGAAGATCCGTTTTGTTAATCGCCACTAAACAAAGTCCGGCGCCCGCCTCTGCCAGGATCTCGCGATCCTCCGCCGAAATAGGCGCGCTGGAGTCTATTACCACCAGGGCCAGGTCTGCCTGCTCCACGGCTGCCCGTGTTCGTCTCACCGCCTCTTCCTCAAGGGGATTGGCGGCTCTGCGAACCCCGGCCGTATCGTGGACCCTGAGCAACAGGCCGTTTACTCTTACCAGGCCATCCACCACATCCCGGGTTGTCCCCGGTTGATCGCTCACAATCACCCGGTCCTTCTCGAGGAGGCGGTTGAATATGCTCGACTTCCCAACATTGGGCTTACCCACGATGACCACATCGAGGCCGTTCCTCAGGTACCGGCCGCGCCGGTGCGCCTCAAGCAGGACCTCGAGCTCTTCGCACACCTGTCCAAGCCTGCTTTCAGCCTGATCCATCTCAACGCTCTCGACATCCTCATCCGGGAAGTCGATATTGGCCTCGAGCAGGGTCAACAGGTCGAAAAGCTGGTTCTCGGCCCCTTCGAGGCGTTCGGAGAGGTCTCCCTTGAGCTGCCTCAGGGCCACCTTAAGAGCCTTCTCGCTGCTGGCGCGCACTATCTCGCCCACGGCTTCCGCCTGGGCAAGATCCATCTTGCCGTTCAGGAAAGCTCGCCTGGTGAACTCACCCGGATCGGCGGGCCTGACGCCCTCCTCGACGAGCCTGCGAAGCACAAGTCTGGGGGCGATAAATCCTCCATGACACGTGATTTCAACGACATCCTCACCTGTTAGGGATTTCGGCCCCCGCATTATGGTAAGAAGAACCTGGTCGATAGCATTACCGCCGCTATCGTTGATGTCCCCCAGGAGAACGGACCGGTCGCGGGCCCGGGATGGTACGTGCTTACCCTTGAAGATCTTATCGCATACACCCAGGGTGCCGGGACCGCTCACCCTGATGCAGCTTATCGCCCCATCTCCCGGCGCCGTGGCCAGGGCGGCAATAGTATCTTCAGTCAATCTGCTGCTCCGCGGCCTCGGTGGCCCTCGCGCTGCGGCGCTGCGGTGCGATCACAACGCTCTTAAGATCCCCGTCACCCACCGTATATGTTTTCACCTGTGGATCCCCGACCAGCGCGAGATGGACAATCCGTCGCTCGGCCGCGGACAGGGGCTCAACCTGCATTTCCTTGCCGCTGGACTTAACCCGCGATGCCATCGATGTGGCTTTGTTCTCAAGCGCGGTGACCCTGCGCTCTCTGTAGCCTCCGATATCCACTTCCAGCCGTACGCTGCGCCTCAGCTGCTTTCCAACCATCCGGCGCAGGAGGTGCTCCAGAGCCTCCAGATTCTGCCCTTTCTTGCCTATCAACAGGCCGTCGGCGCCGACCGTATCCACCTGTACTATGTGCATGTCATCTTCCGCTCTGACAGTGACTTGACAGCTCAGATCCATGAGGTCCAGTACATTGGTGAGGAGCTCCTTAATCCTGGCGCTGACCGCCGAAGCGTCGTCCTTCTTGCGCACCACGACCTTGGCGGGCTTCCCGCCAATCAGGTTCAGGACCCCCCTGCTGCCTTCCTCGAGTACCTCGATATCGGCCTCATCCCTGGTGATTGCGAGGCGCTCGAGGCCCTTCTCAATTGCGTCCTCGACTGTCTTTGCCTCATCAATGATCTGGTTCTGATTCACGTCCTGGTTATCCATCATACTCCTCCGGTGGCTGGTACTTCCTTCAGTCTGTCCGATCGGACCATAAGGTACTGGTGGCCAATCGTAAGTATATTATTCACAAGCCAATACAGTACAAGTCCGGATGGAAATCGGAAAAACAACACGGTGAAAACAACCGGCATCATATATGTCATCGCCGCCTGCTTGGGGTCACTTGTCTGCATCTTCTGCTGCACAAACATGGCGACTCCCATAAGAATCGGTAGAAGGCTTAAGGTATCGCCTATGAAAGGCACGGTAAAGGGCAGACGGGCTATCATGTCAGGTGCGGAGAGATCATTCATCCAGAGCATAAACGGTGCTCTCCTCAGCTCGATGGTTCTCGAGAGCACCTGGAACAGGGCTATGAAGACAGGCATCTGGAGCAGCATGGGCAAACAGCCCCCAACCGGGTTAACCCCATGCTCTTTATAGAGTTTCATCATATCCTGATTGAGCCGCGTAGGGTCTCCCTTGTGGGTCTCCCGGAGCTCCTTCATCTTGGGCTGGAGCTTCTGCATGTCCCTCATTGATTTCATGCTCTTCTGGGTCAGGGGATAGAACAGGAACTTGATCAGCAAGGACAGTACGATGATGACAAGTCCGTAGTTGGGTATGTACTTATTGCAGAATAGAATAAACTTGAACATCAACTTGCTAAGGGGTTGTATCCACTTCCAGCCGAAGTCCACCGCCCGCTCGAGGCCATATCCTAAGGACTTGAGCCTCGTGTAATCCAGGGGACCGGCATATACCCTGTAGTGATGGGTGCCCGTCCCGGCAGTCTCCAGCGCCATGCCGATGGCCTCCCCACCCGGGTGAAAGAACCCCACAACCGTCTGGCTTCCCTCTTCCGGAAGCACTGCGGCCAGGAAGTACTTGGTCCTGAGGCCCGACCACTGGATATCCCCGGCAAACTCAATCCTCTCACGCTTCTTGACATCCCCCCGGTCCACCTTCTCAATGTCACCGCCTGAGAGGGTTACTCCCGCGAAACTTCGAAGATCGTCGCTTTCCCGGTGGATCTCCGTCACCCTCAGGCCGGATTGCCAGCCGAATTCCACGGCCCTTACGGCATCGCTCCCCGGTCCCGTTACAGAGACATCCACATCCATTACATATGTGCCGCCCTTGAAATGACAGGACTTACGCACTATAAGCCCACTCTCGGTCAGGAGTTCGAAGCCAAGGCTCGCCTCTGAGGTCTCCTCGATGCGCAGGGCCCGGGAGCTCACCTTCCAGTTGGTGCGAGACAGGTCTATGCGATCCCCGGTCTTAAGAAGCAGCGCCACGGCGAAGGGTAGTATCTCGGACTCCGGCACGAGCTCTACTGGCTCAAAGTCGTTCAGCGGATAATCATGGAGCCTGAAACTCGTGAGCACCCCGCCCACGCTGGAGAACCGGCATGTGTAAAGCGGCGTTATCACTTCTGTCTCCGTGAGCGGCGCTTCCACGGCAGACACCACGGCCGGGAGACCCAGGTCCGTCTCTCCAGCATCTACTGCCGCCGGTCTAACCTGGGTTTGGTCGACTTCCTCGACCACCTCCCTGGGCTGAGCATCCTCCGGTTCACTGGCGGGTTTGCGCTGCGGCCGGAACACAGTGGTGAATATCACATATACTAAGAAGATTAGAACAATAGCTATGAGCGCCCGTCTTTCCTGCATCCTGTGACTCCTATGGTACTGGGTCCATGCCATTGCCTCCGAACGGATGACATCTTAGAATCCGCCGGAGACCGAGCATCGATCCCTTCAGCATTCCATGCTTCTTAAGGGCTTGTTGCGTGTAATCCGAGCAGGTCGGTGAGAATCTGCAGGACCTCGGGAGGAACGGCGATATGAGAATCCTATAGGATGCGATGACCCCCAGCGCCAGGCTGGTACAGGCCTGCTCCAGTTTTCCTATATGCTTCCGTTCAGCAGGCCGCATTCCGTTAACACCTTTGCCATCTCGGCCTGGATCTCCGTTATTCCGTTCTCTGCAGCAGCCCTCTTGGCTACGAATACGATCTTGAAACCGTCGGGCTTGAGCCTGCGCTTCAAGGGTCTGTAGGCTTCCTTGAGCAGGCGCTTTGCACGGTTCCGGTGCACCGCAGGGCCGACCCTTTTCCCCGCGATGAAGCCGGCCTTT
>JAUVJV010000410.1 GCA_030592245.1 Candidatus Eiseniibacteriota bacterium | reverse complement strand
GCCGATTTCCTTGCCGAGGACATATCTCATAGGAGTCCCGCTTTCGCCAAGGAGCATACACTATCGGGGGGCTAAAGGAAAGCCTGGAAAGCGTGGCTCTGGTGATTGAACAGCTGTGTAGCTTTGTGGTACCGTCCGCTTAGCGTCAACATTGTGCCGGGAGGAAGATGAGAGTCGAAGACAAGTACACCGACGTTCTCCAGAACATCGAATTCGCTATCGTCGTCACCCACAGGCAATATCCGGAGATGTCCGACTACGATGTCATGCGAATGCTCGAAGCGCTCAAGGACATCTATGTTGCCGAGAAGATCGGACGTGCCCCTCGCAGCTTCTCCCTGTCCCGGGTCGAGCAGACCCTCATGGGGAAGGTTCACCACATGTGCGAGTGGCGGCTGGGCCGGGCGAGGGCACCCGGGGCCTCCGACGAAGAGAAGAACCCTATGCCCGAGCCGAAGACGGTCGATGAGATCTTGCTCTGCTTGAAGAGAATCCAAAAATCAGTAAAGAGATGGAGCAAGCATGGCGGAAGGCAAGCCTATCTCAATTTCGTGGTGCAGTACGTACAATGACAGCGCAAGATGCAGTGGGGAGGATCGGCGCAAGCAATAGTCAGCCCGGTAAAACAGACCTTGACATAGATGTATGAATCATGCATACTTATGCATATGAGAACGACGCTGAACATAGACGATGAGTTGCTGAGTGAAGCCACGAGGCTGACCGGGATCAATGAGAAGACCTCACTGGTCCGACGGGGGCTTGAGGCGTTGATTGCCCTTGAAAGCGCCAGACGTCTTGCTGCTCTGGGCGGGAGTGAGAAAAGGCTGCACCCGATCCGTCGCCGGCGATCCGGTGGCGGGCGATGACCCTGGTCGATACGTCAGCCTGGGTTGAGCACCTCCGGCGGGGTAACGCGAGAATGAAGGGTCTGCTCAGCGGGGGCCAGGTATTCTGTCATCCATTCGTGCTTGGCGAGCTGGCCTGCGGGAATCTTCAGAACAGAAGTGAGGTTCTCACCCTGCTCGCGGCGTTACCCGGGGCACAATTGGCCAGCCATGACGAGGTGCTTCATTTGGTCAACACCCATCGGCTCTCCGGTCGAGGTCTAGGGTGGGTTGACGTCCATCTGCTTGCGTCGGCTCTACTCACTAAATGCAGTCTCTTGACTCTTGACAAGCCACTGATCTCGGCTGCGCGCGGACTTGGGATAGCTGTCTAGGTTGCCGGCGGCCGCTTCCAGAAGCGCAATCCTCACTTCAGTACCTCATTCATGACGTTCCTGGACCAGGTCTTGCTGATGGGATGATCGGCCACCAATTCGCCGTTCCAGATTGTGCTGAAGATTCCATCAGCGCATACAGGCTGAAAGAGACCCGCCTCCTGGAGCCGGTCGACGGCGTGAACCGCCTCCGCGAAGTACCCCCGTACCTGACCGCCGTAGAGGACATACAGGACAGCTGATTGCCGTCTCATCATACCCTCTCGGCAGGCTGACCAGCAGGGTTCGCTCCTCATTCAGCACCCGGGAATCCAGGGTCCGGTAGGTACCAATGGCTACCGGGTCGCCATCCTCTTGAGCCCTCGAAGCACTGGCGATAAGAAGCGCGACGGAAAATGCCAGCAAGGCGATGATGATGCCGGTTCTCAATCTGCTCTTCACTGCTTACACCTCCTGGTTATTGCGGCTCCGCCAGGTAGTGCCTTACCAGCCTCGCCGCTCTTTCCATTCGCTTGAAGAGCACATCTCGATGCGCCGGGTAAAGATGCGCCATCGCGGCGGCCCAGAGACTCAAGTATACCTGAAACGCCACCAGGAAGAGCTCCAGATGCTCAGTGTGCTCCTTCGGCAGAGGCCGGGTTTCCGAATACCCGTCAAGCAGGGCGTCTCGGTACTCGGGATATGCCTCTTCTTCGCAGCAGTGTTCCAGCGCGATTGCAAGATCATAGATCCAATAGCCGATGCCGGAGTCGTCAAAATCTATCGCGCGTGCCTCACCCTTCCAGAATAGTACATTAGAGTCCACCCCGAGATCGGCATGGATCAGTCCACACACCTCGGGCCCGTCGCCCCACTCGTCCATGACCTGCCGCACTCTCCCGGCAACGGCTTCGAAGGGCTTGACATAGAAAGGCGGCAGAAACGCCCACGCCTCACTCGCAGGAAGGCCTGAGCCGCCATCGTCCCTGAAGAGACCATTCCAGTCATAACGTCGTTTGGCATGGCCTTCTGGGGGCCGCCACTGCCCTGCATGGTCATGCAGTACTGCCATCAGGCGTCCCTGTGCCCTGTAATGTTCGGGGCGGATCCCTCTTGTGACCAGGCGCCCCTTCACCCACCTGAGAAGCGAGCTATCACGCGGGCCCGGTACGCCGGCCGCGGTGACGGTCGTCAGGAGCCGGCCATTCCGGGCAGGAACCGGTTCGGGTACGGGAGCTCCCGCATCACGCCGCAGCGCAGCGAGCCACTCCATCTCCAGTGCAATCGCCCCGGTCGTCTGATAGCCAGGCTGGCAGATCCGCAGTAGATACTCACCGTCAGCGAAGAGCTCACTATCTTCTCTGGCAGGTCCGGGATTGGCCTCGACAATGCGAAACACGGTGTTCCCGGCATGTCTGAGGAAACGGACCTGCCTCACACCTAAATCGTATTCATCAAGGGCCGCCTGAGCCAGATGCCTTATTCTTCGAAGGCGGCCCCGGTCAGTTAATTTCTCAAAAGGTTTCATGTTTACGGGCTCCATCGTCCACCAGCCGAGGCAGGCCCCCGGTCATGGTCTCGGCCACCACCGCCGCACGGTTCGGCAATAGGTGGCATAGTCATCTCCGAAGCTCCGCCGTAGCGCGGGCTCCTCGTAAAACACCACGAACACGTGTGTGACCAGAAAGAACAGACCTGTAT
>JAUVJV010000202.1 GCA_030592245.1 Candidatus Eiseniibacteriota bacterium | reverse complement strand
AGCGCCCTGGCCTTGGCCAGCACCTCGAACGCGCTCTCGGTCCCGAGCCTCGACATGCTCTCAGCTAACTTGATGATATCCTGCACCTCCCATTTCCACTACGTCCTCTGGTTCTTATTCTGCTTTGTCTACCATTCCATACTCTGATTTGCCCTCGATCGCTACTCAAACTTGAGCGTTTTCAAACCTGTGTCGGGATCCAGCTTGCGCACCATCTTCTGGCCCGCAACCAGCACCCCGATCTCAGCCGTCATGTTTACGGTTCCGGCCGAGAGATGCCCGCCCAGGACCACACCACCCCTCTTCGCCACCGTGACATGGATGTGGAGCCTCAGCTCACCATCCGACATGGAGATATTGCCATTCATGGAACAGAGTTCCACCGCGTCCACGACCGGCCTTGTCTGGTATTCACCCTTCCCCGCGTAGAAGGATATCGCCGCGCCTCTGACCATCCCGACTCCGCCGATGATCACGCCGGAGCTTATTCCTTCTTCCTTGAGCGCCTCGCTCAGCCCCCCCAGCAAGTCCTCGCCGTCGCGGAGGCGGATCATCAGCAGATCGCCCTTTCTGCTCTTTTCCACGCGTCTATCCTCCTCCCTGTCTCAATGAAGCTTCCTCAATCGCATCAACGATCTTCTGATAGCCCGTGCACCTGCAGAGCACGCCCGATATGGCCTCGCTGATCTCTTCTCTCGAGGGCCTGGGATTACTCTCAAGCAGAGCCTTGCCTGAGAGGATCATGGCCGGCGTGCAGAAACCGCATTGTATCGCGCCCTTCTCGATGAAGCATTCCTGGATGACCGCGAGCCGCTCCTTCTCGGAGACACCCTCGATGGTGGTAACCGAGCGGCCCGATGCCTGGAACGCGAACAATATGCAGGACAGCGCCGGCTGTCCGTCCAGGAGCACCGTGCAGTTGCCGCAGTCTCCCTTGCCGCATCCCTCACGCGTACCCTTAAGATCGAGGTGCTCGCGCAGGAAGGCGAGCAGGCTCAAGCCCGGATCGACCCTGGCCGTGACCTGTGCGCCATTTATCGTCAGTGTGATTTCCATGTCGCTTGATTCCATGTCAGCCACCGGCCCTTTTTCCCTGAGATCTCATGTGCCGGGCGACCGCTTCGACATCCGCGGGAATGTCCGCGATGTCCAGCGCCCCGTCCAGGCTCGAAGGATCCTTCAATCCGCTTCCCGTGATGAGAACGGCCACGGTCTCATCCTTGCCTATCATGCCCTGCCCGAGCGCGCTGCGAAGGCCCGCCAGGCCCGTGGCCCCCGCCGGCTCGGCGAACACCCCGGCCTCGCGCGATAAGAGCAACATCGCCGAGACGATTTCCTCATCGGTGACGCTTATCGCGCATCCCCCGGACTCTTTCAAGGCCCTCAAGGCCTTTCTCCAGTTGCGGGGTTCACCGACACGGATGCTGTCGGCAATCGTCGATGCTTCAACAGGGGTCACATCACGGCATTCCACACAGGCGTCGACGATGGGCTTGCATCCCCTCGCCTGGACACCGAGCAGCTTCGGGGCCCTGTCCGTCTCCCCCAGGAGCTCGAGTTCCTTAAACGCTTTCCACTGGCCGCTTATGATGCAGCCGTCACCCATGGATACAACAACCCAGTCCGGGACCTTGTATCCGAGCTGTTCATATATCTCCAGCGAACACGTTTTCTTGCCCTCAACCAGGTAGGGATTGATCGCGCAATTGCGATTGTACCAGCCCCATTTTCCGATCGACGCCGTGGCCACGTCGAAGGCGTCTTCATAAGTTCCCTTGACCCTGAACACCCTGGTGGCGCAGGCGCCTATCTGGTAGAGCTTGGGCTTGGGTATGGTCTCCGGAACAAAGATATAGGAGCTAAGACCCGCCGAGGCCGAGAGCACCGCAAGAGAGGATGCCGCGTTGCCGGTGGACGCGCAGGCTATGCCCGGCCTGCCGGCCTCCAGGGCCATGCCGATCGCGACGGCGCTCGCCCTGTCCTTGAGCGACGCGCTGGGGTTCACGGTGTCGTCTTTTATGTGGACATGCTCGTGTCCTAATGCCGCGTTGAGACGCGGGAAGCTGTACAGGGGCGTCCAGCCCACTTCGAGCATGCCGGGAGGAGGCTGGCTCAAGGGAAGCATGTCCACATAGCGAAAGATGTTCCGCTCCGGCCGGGACTTAAGCGGCCGGGACTTCAGGGAAGAGCGCATTTCGTCATAGTCGTATTCGACATCCAGGATGCCGTCGAGCCCGCACTCCGGACATATTATCTCAAGGCCATGATCATAGACCTTTTCACACTTCATGCATGTGAGCCGCTTGACCTTCGCCATGGAGCCCGTCCCGCCTCAATCCCGCTTGAGGAACTTGCCGTCGCCCTTCTTTCCCAGGAACTCCCCGTCGCGCTGGATCACCTTGCCCCTCAACATGGTGATCTCGGGGAAACCTCTCAGGGCCATCCCCTCGTATGGAGAGTAATCACTTTTCATATGGAGATTGCGGGCGCTGACCTTGGTCTCGCGCCCGGGATCGATGATTATGAGATCGGCGTCGCTCCCGATCTGGATCGCGCCCTTCTGAGGGTACAGTCCGAATATCTTGGCCGGGTTGGAACACAGGGTCTCCACCAGAGTGGTCGAGGTGATCCTGCCGGTCATCAGGCCTTCGGTGAAGAGCAGAGGAAGCAGGGTCTCCACCCCGGGAAGGCCGCAGGGTATCTTCCTGAAATCACCCTTCCACCTGTCCTTCTGCTTCCGCGTGAAGCTGCAGTGGTCGGTAGATACGACCTGAACCACTCCCTTCTCGAGTCCTCCCCAGAGATAGGCGCAGTCATCCTCCGTCCTCACAGGAGGACATGTCGCGAAGAGATGTCCGTTCCTGCGCTTGTAAACATCGGCCGTCAGCACCAGGAACTGTGGGCACGTCTCGGCCGCCACCGGATAGCCCTGGCTTCTCCACTCCTCAACGATCTGGCAGGCCTCCCGGGTGGTCATGTGGAAAATATAGACCCTAGCATCGCTCAACGATGCGAGATAGATGGCACGTTGCACCGCCTCGCTCTCGGAGAAGTTGGGCCTTGAGAGACCGTGAAGACTCGCGCCGCGCCTGCCCGTAGAGAGGGCCTTCTGCGTGAAAGTCTTGATGATGCGCGGGTTCTCGGCATGGACGCCGGCCACGGCATCCAGGAGGGCGCTCTCCTGGAAAACTTCAAAGAGCGCGCCGTCGTCCGTCATCCAGCCGCGGTCCTCATAAGCCATGAAGAGCTTGAAGCTCGAGATGCCCGCCTTCACCACCTTGCTCATCTCACGCCTGGTCTTGATGCTCCAGTCGGTGATGGCGCAGTGAAGGCTATAGTCGATGGCGACCTTGGGGTCGGCCTGGGCCTTGCGTTTCTCGATGGTATCGAGCAGGGACTCGCCCCTTTTCTGGGTGGCGAAGTCGATCATCGTGGTGACGCCGCCTGAGGCCGCCGCAGCCGATCCGGAAGCGAAGTCATCGGCCGATGTCGTGCCGCTTACGGGAAGCTGCATGTGAACATGCACATCTATGATGCCGGGCAGCACCAGCTTTCCGGATGCGTCGATCTTCTCCCTGGCCTCGATACCGCTTTCCGGGGAAAAGATGCCTACGATTCTCTCGCCGACGATGCCGATGCTGCCCTCGAACGCGCCTGCCTCATCCAGGATCATCCCGTTCTCGATGAGCACATCCATCTTGAAATTCTCAGCTCTGGATACAGACATTCTCCTCCCTCACTGTTTTTCCCCCGGCCCTCTATCCCCCGCTGATGGGTGGTATGAGGTCCAGGACCGCTCCATCCTCGAGCGTGCTGTCCACATCACCAAGCTTACCGTCAACAACGATCAGCATAACCAGGTCGGTGTTGATCCCCAGCTTCGAGATAACATCCCCAACCTTCGATCCCTCCTCCAGACTTATCTTCCCGCCCTCGGGCAAGAAATCGGAGAGATGCGAAGTGGCTCTGAGCGATACGTCCAAGGCCCTTAACCTCATCAAAACCTCAAGCCGCACGCCTGCGGCTCATTACAGGCAATGGTAGCACTCGTGAAGTTTCATGTCAACGTGTTGGGGGCCGGTTCAGGGGGTCACTGAATGGGAGCCTTTGACGGCTTGCCACGGGGCCTTGCCGCGAGCCCAAGCCCGGGCCCGGCCGGCCCTTTACCGGTCGACCGCGAACTTGAACTTATCACTGATCCGACTCGTGACACCAAGGAGCTTGAGGTCGGCAACAATCAGGTATAAGCCCGGCGGCATGGGCTGGCCCGAATCCAGGAAATCCTCAAGATCGACCACGTTGCGGCCCACATGGATCTCGTCCTTGTCGGGGCCACGCTCGAGCCTCTCGTATCCGAGCCGCCTGCCAAGCATCTCGTAGATCCATATGTCCACGGCACCCCTGAAGTCATCACCTTCGGGATGGTAGATGTTGAAGGTTATGCTCGCGTCTGCAACGGTGATCACCGGGTTGGGAAAGACGTGAAGGTTCTCCAGGGTTGCCGCCAGGGCCATGGTCTCGATACCTACCTTGACGGCATTGTTGGAGATATCGCTCTCGAGGCCGGGCGAGACCGGTTCCAGCACAAAGACATAGCTTACCACACCATAGGCGTTGCGATCGGTCTGCCAGGACGCGTCGATACCGGTATACTCCCCGGAGAGGAGATGCAGGGTCTCAAGGCTCCGGTGAACCAGGCTCCCCGTGTCCCGGCTCCCCTGCCAGACTTCATACTCATACGGCTCCGGGCCCTCCATGGACGCGCCCAGGTTAATGGCCCTTAAAGTGGTCTCGATCGGGTCGCCGGCGACCGGAGGGTCTTCGCGGTTTCTTCCGTCCCAATCCCACTCGACGCTGCCTTCGGTGAGCTCCACATCGACCAGCGTGTCCTCCGGAAGGGGCGCAAACCGGGAGAGGAAGCTCACCACGGTTCCTGCATTGTCTCCGACCTGGCTCATACTCAGCAATCCAAGGGTATCACCGGGTGTATGGTAGTGAGGATTAACGGGCTTCTCGTCTACCAGCTCCTCGATGAAGAGGATTCCCGGGATTCCGATCTGCCAGAATGAGAAGTGATCGCTCATGGGGCGTCCGGTCAGATCGACCTGCTCGATTTCAGTCTCGAGCCCGGCGACAATCGATGCTTCTTCCAGCTGGTCCGAAAGCCACCTGGACTTCCAGTT
>JAUVJV010000378.1 GCA_030592245.1 Candidatus Eiseniibacteriota bacterium | reverse complement strand
GCGGCACTGTAAGTCCAGGCCGGCCAGCAAATACCATACTCACAGCCCTTAAACTCTACCAGGTCGTAGAAGACCGGAAAAGCGTCTATGTCGAAGCCAGGCTCGGTCGTCACAATGCCGGTACAATCTAGAATGGCCGGAGTAATAACACAGCCGGCTTTAGCATTGTGCGGGCGTACGTGAATGGCCACCTTGCCGGCGGTGTTATTACCTGCAAACGCAACAGCACTCAGAATCAAGGTCAGAGCAACCGCTGCCACTAGAACTTTCTTCATCTGTTATCTCTCCTTTCCAGAACGATGTTTCGGCTGGAATTATCACCTCAACCTGCTCTGGCCCAGCGTCAGATTTCTGTCGAAGGAAGTCTGACAGGCTGTCCCCACTCTTCGTGAGGTAGAACAACCCAAAAACCAGCGCGTTCTCGGCATCACCTCCTCGAAAACAAGCCCGGGGGCTGGCCGAAGCCAGCCCTCAGAGTCTCTAAGGATTCGGACCTACTGAACAAGTATGGTTGTAATGCGTTGCAAAGTTACCGAAGTCGACCAGGTTAACTGCGTCGTCACAGTTGTAGTCCATACACGCATTCGTCGGCCATATGTTGTAGTATGTGGCAAAGTTACCGAAGTCAACCAGGTTGCACGCACAATTACCATTGTTATCAACATTAGCTATGTAGATGGACAGGCTCGGGCCCGCGGTCACGATACCAATGGTAGCGTAAAACTCCATGTCGCCGCAACCACCAACCTTATCAAAGGTCGCCACGACCACACCCGCCGCATCCGTCGGACCCACCATCTTGGTGTCCGAGTAATCATTGGGTACCGGCTCGCCATCAGGACAATAGCAGAACGGATCTCCAGCCGGAATGGCAAGAACCGTTACCATCTGACCCTCAAGCGGAGTCCCATAGCAATCCTTGACCGTCACGGTGACATTGACCTGATCATAGTCTCCGTTAGGGCACATCGCAGCACCAGGCGTGCAAGAACCGTTGCCTGCTGCTGAAACAGTGGTTGTGCCTGCACATGGGTCACCCGCTAATGCTATACCAGAGATCAACAGGACCAGCCCTGCGCAAGCAATCAACACCTTTTCGTACATCACTACACCTCCTGCGACCTATAACGCGATGTCGGTCATAATCGCTCTGAGCATGACAGCACTCGTCATACTCTCGCTGTCCTCCCTGGCATCTGACCAAGACACCAGCACCATTTGCCGCTGCAATTGGGCATTCTCACGCATGTGATGAAGCCTGAACAGGCTTCACCCTGTCCGACAGTGAATAGTATACCAGAAGCGGGCTCAAGTGTCAAGATTAAATGTGGCTTAGGGCAGGCCCTGCACTTTAGCGGAAATCCCCTATTCCCAATGAGAAAGGGCCCAATGAGAAGGGGCAGCCGGATGGCTGCCCCTCAATACCTTGAATAAAGCAGGTCTATCTGAATATTCCCTTGATAGCGCTCCAGGTGACCGGCTCCGTGGCATCGTCGCACGGGTCCTCACCGGTAGCCCCATATACCCCGGCACAGAAGCTATACTGAGGAGGATCAAGCCCCTCCTCGCAGTCCAGTATAGCTATGAAGCCGATGCCCGTCGAGGCGATGATGCAGACCTGCCCGGGACCGTCGGCAAACAGCCAGAGCCAACCCGGCATCGCAACCGGCTCGGTCTGGCAGAGTGTCCAGGCATGGGCTATGTAATCACCTGGATTCAAAATATCTCCTATCACGAGATCAGCGCAATTGGTAAAAGCCCCGCTGTAAGTCCAGGTCGGCCAGGTCATGCCATATTCATCAGCTTTGTACTCGGTAAGATTATAGAAAACAGGAAAGGCATCAAAGTCAGAGCCCGTGTAGGTTTCCACGATATCGTCGCAAGTCGCAATTGCCGGCAGGGTGGCGCAAGACTGCTTGGCATTGTGGGCCTTCACATGAACCGCGCAGTAACCTAAAGGGCTGTTGCCGGCGAAACATGGACACGCTATGGAAGCCACAAGTGCAATCACCATGATCGTTATCGCTGATCTCATCTCGTCTGTTCCTCCTCTCATCCTGCAAACGCCATAGACGGCGAGCAGGCTCCTTGGAATACACACTCCCCTTTTGCATTCACTCCGCACGAACTTTAACATTGTGCATTTTGGTCGTCAAGAGCTTTTTTTGCCGGTTGACTCCAAATGCTGCCCATCTTATATTGTGGGCGAAGCCATGAAGAAAATCGCATTGCCAGTTATCATTCTAGCCGCCATCGCAGTCACGGCGTTGATCCTCGTTCTTGTTCCCGGGCATGGGCCGAGGCCCAACCTGATACTCATAAGCGTCGATACCTTAAGACCCGACCATCTGGGCTGCTATGGCCACAGGAATATCCAGACTCCCTTCATAGACTCCCTGGCCCGGGATGGCGCCCTGTTTACCGATGTCACATCCAATGTACCGCTCACCCTGCCTTCTCATGCCTCGTTGCTTTCCGGGCTCTATCCTATCTCTCACGGTATCCGGGATAATGGCTACATGGCGCTTGCCGGCGAGTACACCACCCTGGCGGAGGTCCTGAAGCGGAACGGGTACTCCACGGCGGGCGTGATCGGGGCATTCGTGCTGGATTCCAGGTTCGGCCTGGACCAGGGCTTCGACCATTATGATGACGACCTCTCGATGGGCCGGCAGCCAAGACAGTTCACCTATACCGAGATCAATGCCGACGAGGTGACGGATAAGGCCGTGAGGTGGCTGGAGGAGGCCGATGAACCCTTCTTCGCCTTCATCCATTACTATGACCCGCACATAACCTATGTGCCGCCCGAGCCCTATGCCAGCCGGTATAAGGCAAACCCGTACGATGGAGAGATCGCATACACCGACCAGGCGATAGGCCGCCTGCTGGATGCCTTAAGGCGGCAGGGCACTCTCGAGCGAACCATGATAGTGTTCCTTTCAGACCACGGTGAGGGCCTTGGAGATCACGGTGAGCCCGGCCACGGCGTGCTGGTCTATGAGTCCACGCTCAAGGTGCCGCTGATCATAAGGGCGCCGGAGGGCTCCCGGCTGCGCAAGGTTTTCGCGCCGGGTTCCAAGACGGACTGGCCGGTGAGCCTCACCGACATCTTCCCCACGCTTGTGGACGCCCTGGGATTGGACCTCGGCACCCAGGTGGATGGCGCGAGCATACTGCCGGCCTTGAAGGGTGAGACCGACGAGACG
>JAUVJV010000365.1 GCA_030592245.1 Candidatus Eiseniibacteriota bacterium | reverse complement strand
GTGATCTTGATCGCGACCGGGGCCAATGAGACCAGGCCGAAGGAGTATCTCTACGGCGATGGAGAGCCCGGCGTGATGACGCAGCTGGAGCTTGAAGACGCCCTGGAAGAGGGAGAAGCCGCGTATAAGAAGGTCAAGGACGTCGTGATGATCCAGTGCGTCGGCTCAAGGGATGACGAACACCGGTACTGCTCAAGAGTATGCTGCACCCAGGCGGTCAAGAACGCCATAAGATTGAAAGAGATCAATCCCAAGATGAATGTCTTTATCCTCTACCGTGACATTCGCACCTATGGATTCTATGAGGAGTATTACCAGAAGGCAAGGGCTCTCGGGATCATCTTCATAAGGTACGACGAGGACGCTAAACCTGTGGTCGAGCGCGGTGAGGAAGACGCCGGGAAGATCACCGTGAGGGTCAAGGACCATGTGCTCGCGGCCGATCTCGAGATCAAGGCCGACAGGATCATTCTCGCCCCCGCGATGGTGCCGCAGGAGGACGCTTCGGTCCTGTCACAGATGCTCAAGATCCCGCTCAATGAGGACAACTTCTTCATGGAGGCCCATGTCAAGCTCCGGCCGGTTGACTTTTCCGCCGAGGGCATTTTCCTCGCCGGACTCGCTCATTCTCCCAAGATGGCTGACGAGACCATATCGCAGGCCAAGGCGGCCGCCGAGAGGGCCTGCACGATCATCAGTTCCGATGAGTACCTGTCGGTGGCGAACGTGGCCAGCGTGGATGCGGACATCTGCGCCGGGTGCGGTATGTGTGTTGCCGCCTGTCCTTATGACGCTCCGGGCTTGGTGTGGCGGGGTGGCAGGCAGATCAGCGTGATAAACACGGCGCTCTGCAAGGGGTGCGGGAGCTGTTCAGCGGTATGCCCGTCGGGAGCGAGCCAGCAGCTGGGCTTCAAGGACGAGCAGACATTGGAGATGTTGGGCCAGGCGCTCGGCCTGCTCTGATGATAAAGGGGACAGACACCAATTTCCGACTTGCGGAAATTGGTGTCTGTCCCCTTTATCATCCCCGACCGGCTTATCTCACCGCTGGATACACAATTCTTATAGGCGCGGGAATCTGATTCTCCCGCCCGGGAAGAGAGAGAAACATGGCTGACAATGAGAAAGTTTTGCAGGACTTAGTGAAACGGGTTGAGGCCCTGGAGGCGAAAGCGCCCGAGGACCGGCTGGCTCTCGGGGTGATGAGCGGGAGTCTGGACTATACGCTTGCGGCGTTCATCGTCGCGCTTGCCGCCGCGGCTTCCGGCATGGAGGTGGACATGTTCTTCACTTTCTGGGCTACCGCCGCCCTGCGCGATCCGAAAAAATCCGCGAGCAAGGATATGCTCGGACAGATGTTCGGGATGATGCTGCCGAACGGTGCGGGAAACCTGCCGCTCTCGAGGATGCAGATGATGGGCGTGGGACCCCGCATGATCAAGAGCATAATGAAAAAGCACGGCGTCCAGTCGCTGGAAGAGTTGATGGGGCACGCGGCCGAGTTCGGCATCCGCATTCATGTCTGTACCATGTCCATGGATCTGATGGGTATCAAGGAAGAAGAGCTGATCGACTACCCCGACATGGATTTCGTGGGCGCGGCCGCATTCGTGAACATGTTCGACAAGTCGAAGCAGTGTTGGTTCATGTAGGGAACCCGCCTTATATAAGCGATCGGCGATAAGAGCTTGTCGAATTCCGGAATTATTCAGGCTGGCCGCGCTGCTCGCATAACTTATGTATTTCCAACTGGTTATCGAAGTATCGATAGTTTCAGTTTTCCCAACGCTGAGGCGGTTCGGCAGGCTCCGGATCGCCAACTGTATTGACAATTGAGCCGATCTGCAGTAATCAGAGTTGGAGGGTCCATAATCAGGTCACCCTGCGTTCTCTGACCTGCTGCTCGGAGATGACTACCTTTGAAGCGAATCTTGAAGGCCGATGTCGCGGTTCCTGTACCCATAGAGAAGACCCTGGCCTATTCGGTCCCTCAGGAATTGGAGGACCGCATCAAAGTGGGCGCCAGGGTTACGGTTCCCCTGCGTGGCAAGGTCGTGACCGGATTTGTGCGCGCTCTCTCCCGCGTCGGGGTGGGGGAGAGGAAACTCAAGGCGGTAAGGAGCATCGCGGATGCTAATCCGGTGCTTACCGAAGAACTTTACAAGCTGGCGGGATGGATAGCCGACTACTATATAGCTCCCATCGGAGAGGTCCTGACCGCAATGTCGCCCCCGCCGGTCAAGTTCAAGCGGGTCTACAAGCTCGAGAAAGCCCCCGGTGAGTTGGAGCTTCAGATGATAAGAGCATCGGACCCGGTACGTGGCGCCATCATCGACGCGCTCTCATCCGGAAAGCCCATCGGACTCGATACCGTGAAGCGCAAGGTGGGAGGGGGAGACATCGAGGCCGAGCTTCAGGCGCTCGAGAATGAGAAATACATCTCCCACGAGACGGTCGCGGTCAAAAGGCGGGGCTCGAGGCTTCTGGCCAGGCGGCTGGAGGCGATGGCTGTTCCCCTGGGGACGCCTGATCCTGAGGAGACGGCCGGTCGCGGGGGGGCAGGAAGCCCTCGGGCAGCATCAGGCTCCGTCAAGGAGGAGGTGCCTGTTCTTACCTCCCACCAGGAAGCTGCATTCAAGGGCATAAGCGAGCCCATCGATGAGGAGCGCTTTAGCGCATCACTCATTCTGGGAGTGACCGGAAGCGGAAAGACCGAAGTCTATCTCCGCCTGATAGAGCGGGTGGTCGCCAAGGGCAGGAAGGCCATCTACCTCGTGCCCGAGATCGCGCTTACGCCGCAGATCATGGAGAGAGTAAGTGCGAGGTTCGGCAACCGGGCCGCGCTCCTTCACAGCGGGCTCTCCACCGGTGAGCGCTATGACACCTGGCAGCGCATCATCTCAGGAGACGTGGATGTGGTTGTGGGTGCACGCTCCGCGGTCTTTGCCCCCTTCAGCGATCTTGGCTTGATCGTAGTCGATGAGGAGCATGACACGTCGTACAAGCAGCAGGATTCTCCCAGGTACGGTGCCCGGGAGGTAGCCATCGTTCGGGCCCGTGCGGCCGGGGCGGTCGTTGTGATGGGAAGCGCCACCCCCACGATGGAGACCTACCATGCCGCCCTCGAGGGACGCTACGGATTCCATGAACTGCCGGATCGCATATCGGGCGGTGTACTGCCCGAGGTCCAGGTGGTTGACATGAAAGGGAGCGACACCCAATCACCTCTTTCTGAAGAAGCTCAGCAGGCGATCGAAGCTTCGGTCGAGCGCGACGAGCAGGTCCTGCTTTTCTTGAATCGC
>JAUVJV010000166.1 GCA_030592245.1 Candidatus Eiseniibacteriota bacterium | reverse complement strand
CCGGGCCTTCAACTATGCCGAGTCGCGGACCGGCGTGATAGTAAACTGTGATTCCAATGACCAGGTCCGCAGATGGGCCCTGGCCCTGGTAACCGATATCGTCGAGCGGCTCTCCGAGACCCACACGCTCCACGGCGCCTGCCTTGACTTCGGCGGAATGGGCCTCGGCCTCATAGCACCCCCGGGAGTCGGAAGGGGAACCGTCTGCTATGGCCTGCTTCAGAATGACGGGGTGAAGATCCACTCCAACGATTTCTTCCTCGTCCGCTATACCCGGACAGAAGCCATCGCCGACATATCCGAGCGCAAGTTCTATGTGAGAACAAGGATAGCCAGGTCGTTTGACTACCTCTCACCCCTTTTCGACCGCAGCAAACTCGAGAACGTGGTGACCGGCAAGGAAGACTGCCTCAATGAGGAGTGCGAGAACCTCGGCAAGTGCGACCTGGACCAGGGTGCGACCCACTGCTACTGGGCATCCAAGTACTCGCGGGCCATGCTCGATCCCTACTGGATAGGCGCGATCGATAAGTACACCAAGCGCACCACGCTGCGCTGGCTGGTCGCCTTAAGAAAGGACAATGTCTCCCCCGCCCTGGAGAAACTGACGCCTGAGGCTGCGCTCAACTTCCTCGAAGAGGGCAAGTACATGAAGTCGGGCAGCATCCTGGGAGCGGTGAAGAACGAGCCCTTCTATAACCCGTATATTCTTAATCCCACAAGGGAGAGACTCGAACTTCACCGGCGCTACTTCCAGCATCTTTTGAAGCTCGTGCCCTGCTTCGTGATCAACACGGGCAAGGAGAAGCTCAACAAGACCATCGAGCGCCTGATGACCCTGCCACGGTAGGGTTCATTGGTTGCGTAAGTACTGGGAGAATCCCCTGTTACCAGAATCCTGCCTCAAGGAGAGAGGTCCATCTATGCAGAAAGATGTATGGGCTCCTGAGGCCTATCTACGTGGGGAGGGATACGATGGCGGGGATATCTTCATGCTCGATTCGAATCGACGCAGATAGTGGGCTAACCTCAAACTCCGCAGCCACATCCTTCGCTAAGTACGGCCAGACATCTTTGCCCACGCCCTTCAAATGGTCGGCATGGTTCTTCACCACCTGCTCACAGACTCGCACGAGCTGGGGACTAGGCATCAAGATCAGCTCGGCAAAGAGATTGCCTTGCACCTCAAACCTGTACACCATTTCAGGATCCGCATTCAGCCTCCACGCCTTGTAAGTGTCAATATCACTGAACGGCAAGTGTTCATAGTACTCGCTGTGCAACACGTAGTGCCCGACCTCATGCGCAATGCTGAATCTGTACTTTTCCGCATACGTATTGTACTGGATCTCATCGACGAAAATCGTCGAGCGATCAGCGGTCAAAAAGGCATTGAGTTTGATCTCTCTAAACAGCTCTGGAAAGGGGGCGATTCGCAGGCGGAGGCTGAGTTCCACGATTTCTTCAATAGGAATCGGTATCTCGCCGGATGGCCAATGGTCGTTTAGGAACTTGTTAGCAACGCTCTTGATTTCCTCATACTTCAGATAGGGAATCTCGAGATTCAAGGGACTTCCTTACGCAATCGTTCAATGAGGCGATTCAATCTCGCCTCGTCTACATCTGCCTTGCCGATGGCCCTGAAGAAGACGGGAAGCAAACTGAGAACACGCTCATCCCCTACAAACTCATCGGGCAACCGGCCAGCACAAAGACTGGCAAGCTCATGGAACTCCGTCCATTCGTCAGATCCTTCCTTCAACCCGAGAGCTAATGCAAGTCGATCAAGTGTCTTCTTGGTGTGGGGAGGTTCAACTACACCCCTCTCCAGTCGGCTTATGTACGCTGCGTCAAAGCCGTTCTCTCGACAGAAATGACGCAAGGTCATTTCTGCTGCCAAGCGTTTGTCCCTACACAATTTACCGAAAGCGCCCGCGCCACTCATAGGAATCACCTCCAGAGCCTGTTCCTGTTGTATATTTTATACAACAGGAGTGTGCTCTGTCAAGCAGAAAGTTTTATCCTCGGAAAGCTGCTCCGCTGACCTCTGAAGTTGACGGGCCAGTAACAGGTCCTTCCATGCGTTTTGGTGAAGAGCACCAGCATCTGATGCGCTCGTGAACGGATGTGCATCTTATACAGGGAGAGCACCCAGTTACCGGAATCTCGCCATAACAAAAGCGGTTCCAATGAGAAGAGTCTAGTGGAGCTGGCGGGGGCAAACCTCAGTTGCTACCTCACCTACTGCATGAGCAGCCGGGTGACGGGGGCATCCCACACGGGGACTACCATCCAGCGGTCGTTTATGTGCCTGAGACAGCAGACAAGCGGGCTTGATGGGTACTTGAAGGACAACTCTCTTAAGTACTGCCAGTGCTCCTGCGAGTGAACGCTCCGGCCGAGGATTGTGACCTGGGTCGCGATCAGCTGCTTTTCTATCTCATCCACGCGCTTGAGGATATCTTCCTGCTTCAGGCGGGCGATCAGTTCATCCGTCCCGGCGAGCGCGGTCTCCGCACCGCCACCCTCCCCCAGAGCCTTCCGGGCCTGCTTGATATCGTCCCCGGATTCGAGCAGCTGTTCCAGTCTCCGCTCGAGCCTTCGAAACTGCCACCCATCGACAAGAGCTCCGGCATCGGCGAACTCCTTGGCCAGACCCGCAGCCGTTCTCACCGCGCGATCCAGCACAGCCCTGGCCTCATCGCCCTGGGGCTTAAGCCTCCCCGCGCTCCCGGCGAACTCACCCACCTGCCGGGTTATGTCCGCAACGGTTGCCTTGAGCTTCTTGAGATCGTCCTGCTCGATCTTCCCGAGCTCGGTATGCGCCTCTTCCAGGCGCTTGAAGAACTCCTCCGCATCGGGATCGCGCTCCCTCACCACGTGTGGAAGCAGATCTCGCCTCTCCTCCGGAGAGAGCTCCGCAATCGCGCTATACACTTTCTCACTCTCGATCAGGTACTTGAAGGCCTTGAGCACAGCATGCTCTTCCTCGATGCGGGTCACGCAGCTCCCGGTTGAGCTGGTGCAGCTCTCATGCAGGGCGGGGCCAGAATACTGGAATAGAGGAATCCCGTCTTTGTGATCCAGGTTGGCGGCTATGACCAGGGCCCTGGCGGCCTCTCTTCCTTCTCCCTTCCCGACTCCGGCGAGGCCTTTGCTCAAGTACTTCTCCACATAGGCTTCCCTCTCGCCGAGCATGTCCAGGCAGCGCCCTGCGGACAGGAACTTGCCCTTCTGGATCGCCCTCTCGAGTACGGCCTGAACCAGGCCTCTCGGAGGCTCCCCCCTGCCTCGCCCCCTGCCTTCTTCGCCCTTGGCACTTCCACCCTCTCCACCCATCTCACCCAGGGCCTCATCCACCTTCGCCTTGATCGCATCCAGGTCATCCGCGCCCTCAAGCAGCTGGGCGAAGTCCAGATCCTTGACATACGGAGGCAGCTCAACCGAGAGACCTGCCAGCGTGATGGCGATATCGCCCAGGTAAACCCCGGCTACGACTACTGTCTTCTTTTCATCCATGATTCGACCATGACCCCTTGCGGGCTAGTACTTGAACAGGCTTCCCCCAATGAACTCCCTCAGGATCGAATTGCGCGGTACCTCGCGGGCCGGAATTCTCAAGAAATAGGAAAGGAATCTCAAGAGCCTGCGTGCTTCCGCATACTCCGGTACATCGCTGGTGACCTTGGCCAGGAGCTCCTCCGCAAAGCCCTTCAGAACGCACAGCTCATACATCAGTGAGGAGTTGAACATCACATCCGCCTCTTCCTGGTAAGGGAAGATATAGAGATCCTCACCCCTCCGGATGGAGCTCCAGCGCGACAATGTGTCCATTGCGCCGTAACCCCGGAAGAGGTGGTCCCTCACGATCCGGCGCAGCTTTCTTGTGTCTGTCGTGGGAACCCGGTTGTGATTATCGATATTGAGCTGCGAAAGCGCGCTCACGTATACCTCGAACTTCATTATAGAAGGAATAGCCGGGGTGACTATGGGGTTAAGAGCGTGTATGCCCTCGAGTATCAAAGTCTGATTGGGCTCCAGGCGGAACTTGCGCGAACCAGTCCGCTTGCCGGACTTGAAGCTGAACCTCGGGATATTGACTTCCCTGCCGGCGACCAGGTCGGTCAGCTGCGCATTAAGCAGGTCCAGGTCCAGCGCCTCAGGGGCCTCGAAATCGTATTCCCCCGTCTCGTCCCGGGGAGTCACCTCACGGTCCAGGAAGTAATTATCGAGAGACAGGGTGACATTCATCATCCCGTTGACACTCATCTGGATGGCCAGCCGCTTGGAGAAAGTGGTCTTGCCCGAGCCCGACGGTCCGGAGATCATCACGATACGCGGGGGCGTGAGTTTCTCCGCGATCATGTCGGCGATACGGGCAATCTTCTTCTCGTGAAGCGCCTCCGCGACCCGGAGTCTCCGCCTGGCCTCACCGCGCTCGACCAGCGCGTTTACGTCCCCTACATTGCTTACGCCCAGGATCTGGCCCCACCGCACATACTCACGGAAGACCTCCGCCATCTTCTTCTGCTCTTCCCATTCGGGAATCCGGGAAGGATCCTCATAGAGCGGGAACTGGAGAATGAAGCCCGGCGGGTAATACCGGAGCCCGAAAAGATTGATGTAGCCGGTGCTCGGAGCGAGGCAGCCATAGAAATAGTCCACGAATTCGCCCAGCTGGTAGACGCTGACCATGGGCTCGCTCCGGTACTTGAGGACATTCACCTTGTCCATCTGGCCGTCCTGCTCAAATATCTTCAGGGCCTCGGCGACCTCGATCTCCTTCCTCACGAAGGGCTCGTCGGCCTCGGCTATATCCCTCATCCTCTCTTCGAGACGCTCCAGGTCGCCCGGCTCGATGGGGCGGCCCAGGTCGAGCTCGCAATAGTAGCCCTTGCTCAGGGAGTGCCGGATGCAGAGCTTTGCCTCATCATAGACCTCTCGCGTGGCGCGGATCAGAATAAAGGCCAGACTTCTCCGGTAAACACTCATTCCGTCTGATGTGTCCAGGGTCAGGAACACCAGACTGCCGTGACCCTCGAGCGGGGACTTGAGTTCCCTGACCTTGTTGTTGAACCTTGCGGCGATTGCGGTGTACTCACTCTTGAAATCGATCTGCTTGAGAATCTCCAGGGCTGTCGTCCCCATGGGAACGGTCATCTCCCCGTGTCCCTCCACCTCCACCTTGATACTAGTACTGGTCTTTGCCATCACGACCCCTCACGTTCCTCAACTTGTTCCTGTAGGATCTCCTCACGCCGGTGAGGAACTCATCATACCGGCCGCTCTTGAAATCCGGGAAGCCCCAGTCATAGGGCTTCCATCCTTTATCATAATAGAGTGTGGGGTCGGCGTAAACGCCTTTTCCGAGGTAGATCTTCTGACCCTGGAACTTGGCTGAGGCCAGCACCAGCTTGTGAGAATCCATGTAGCCCGGGTCGATGTTCACTCCGCGCCTTCCGTCTCGGGCGAGATCATCCTCGATCCTGTTAGTATCAATCTTGATATCCACGATGCCGGCGGGATCGATGAGGTCCGAGAAGGAGTAGAAGATCCTCTTAAGCCCCCGGCCCATCTCATCTTCATAGTAGTCGGTCGCTTCGAAATCAAATATGGCCGATCTGGCCTCGATTGCGCTGAAGCGCGTCTCGAGCTCCTGCTCAAGCGGTCCGAGCTGGTCAGGGTCGGCGAAGATCACGCCCAGGATCAGCTCCACTCTCTGCGGCTCAGTCATCTCTGCCAATTCAGGTCCTCCCGCCATCTCCTGGATCGTCGGGTTCTTTCCTGCTCTTCCGTCCTTTGAGGATCTCGCTGGCTCTCACGGTCCATTCCCTCTCGATCCCGAATTCATCTTCAACGAAGCGCTCGATATTGCCGGT
>JAUVJV010000290.1 GCA_030592245.1 Candidatus Eiseniibacteriota bacterium | reverse complement strand
GTGAGATGAAAGAGGAGGGATAGGTGCCGATGCGTTTCGGACGAGGCATGGCCTGTTTGAGTTGGCTCATTGCTGGTACTCTTTTTCTTGCCGCAGGCTGCGGAGCCCAGCAGCAGAATGGCGGAGAAGAGATTCCGGCCGGAGGCAACTCCACAATGGAAGAATTGCGCGTGTATGACTTCGGGCATCACTTTTCCTACCAGCCCGTTGAGGTAGCATACGTGGCTCCTGAGTATGATCTTCCGCTTGATGAGACCGACATCATGAACTACGGCATGGTGATGTCCGGATTCGGGCTGGATGAGGAGTCGACCTCTCTGCTCTCAAGGAACGGTTTCACGGTCACGGGCTTCATGCTGAGTGCCACGGGCGATGATGTGGTGGATGCGTATGAGTCAATCCGGAAGATGCGCATACCGGTCTTTGTAACCTCGGGATCGCTGCTTCATGTCTACCACGTGCTTTTCGACGATCTCCTGTCCTCGATAGAGGCGGACCACCTTTACGATGATATCTGGAACCTGAGCTTGGGCCTTTTTGAGGCGAGCCGGCGGACCTATCTCGAAGCTGAGGGCGAGCGCAAGGAGGCCGCGCTTCGAAATGCGGCCTTCTTCGCCGTGGGGCTATCCCTGCTTGAGCCTGCGGAGGGTCAGATTCCGGCCGCGCCCGGACCCGAGGAGCCCCGGGGATTCGGGTTCGAAGAGCCAGAGCATGAGTTTGAGGCCGGAGACTCTGCAAGATACGCCCTGGAGGTACCCGGGGATATAGCCGAGCTCGTAAGCGCCGAACTCAGTCTGATCGCCAAGCACAAGGGCTTTCAGCCATCTCCGATCTTCATCTATGATGATGACTACTCCCAGTATGTCCCGAGAGGCCACTACACCCGGAGCGAGAAACTCAAGAACTACTTCAAGGCCATGATGTGGTATGGGCGGATGAGCATGCTCTTGAAAGGCAGTGAGGAGGTGGCTAAGGGCAGGAGCTGCCGCACATGTGCCGCCTTCATATCTGAGTACGATGCCAGGATCCAGACCCTGGGCGCCCTCATGAGCGCATCCGAGATGGACCGGAACAACAGCCTCATGAACCTCTGGGCACGGATCTACAAGGTGACGGCCTTCTTCGTGGGTTTCTCGGATGATCTCGGGCCTTATGAGTATATCGATGCCCTGGGCAAGGTCTTCGGGGATGAAGGACTGCCGGCCGCCTTCGAGGTTCAGCACTGCGCCGATGTAAAGACCACGCTGGCGGAGTACCGGTCACCCCTGATCTACGGGGGAACCGGTGACTGTATGATCATGCCGCCCTTTACCCCGGAACAGGCGGATGAGTGCCTGGATAAGACGCGCGGCTTCCGGCTGATGGGCCAGCGGTTTGTCCCCGACTCCTATATCATGTCAAAGCTCGTAGCCCCGCACGTTGGGGCCTTCACCGGCGGCAGCCTTCCCTTCACGGCGGAGAGCGTCCAGGGGGTGGGAGCGGCTAGGGTCTTTGCCCGCGGGCTGGATATAATGGCGGTGCTGGGCTCGCTGCGCGCGCGCGAGATCCTCGATGAGCTCGAAGACAGCCGCTACAAGGACTATGACAAGGCCTTCTCAGAGATAAAGGACGAGATCGATGCCATCGACGAGCCGGACTGGAACCAGAACCTTTACTGGAACTGGCTCTGGTCGCTGAGGGGGCTGCTTTCCGAATACGGAAGTGGCCGGCCGACCTTCATGCAGACCGAAGCATGGAGGGACAGGCTCCTTACCACAGCGCTGGCTTCCTGGGCCGAGCTGAGGCACGATACCATTCTCTATGCCAAACAGAGCTATTCGATCGCCCTGGGTATGGCTCCCGAGCCACCGGGGGACATGGGCTTCGTCGAGCCGGTGCCTGAGTTCTATAACCGCTTGCTGAGTCTTACAAGCATGACCCGCCTCGGCCTTGAGGAGATGGAACTCCTGGAACCCAGGCAGCAGAACCGGCTCCTGGGTCTTGAGGAGATGCTCGGGAAACTGGTCGAGATATCTATTGCCGAGCTCAGGGGCGATGAGCCCGACCCTCTGGAGTCCGAGTGGCTCGCGGGATTCGGAGATGCCCTGGAATACATACTTGGCGATCTCTCTGAGGAATCCAGAAAGACCACGATCATTGCCGATGTCCATACCGACACCAATAGCGAGCAGGTGCTCGAGGAGGCCTCCGGCTATGTTGATCTCATGATAGTCGCCTGGCCGACCCTGGGTGGCATATATCTCGCTGCCGGGCCCGAACTATCCTATTACGAGTTCAAACATCCAATGAGCGACCGTCTGACCGATGAGGCCTGGCGCAAGATGCTTGCGTCCTATCCCCCCGAGCGCCCTCCCTGGCTCGATTCCTACTTCCGGTAAAAGAAGGGGACAGCGCCCTTTCCCGAAAGAAAAGGGCGCTGTCCCCTAATCCCATTTCTTCTGTTTCACCTCCGCTCTCCCGGATTCAAGACTTCACGTTTTTCATGAAGTATGGTATAATTATGTTGTGGGTTTGTCTCTATTTGAGGCCTACCCACAGGCTGACAGGACAGGAGGTAACGCCGTGTTTGCCAAGGGTGTCCCCTGTATTTGCCTCATTGTGATACTAGCGCTTTGCCCCTTAGCTTATTCAATGAAGGAGTCACCACCCGATACACCACCTCCGGCTTCGATCCTGGGTGCCACTATCCCCAATGCCCCAATGATCCTCACATCAAGCGGCGATACGACCTGGATACAGGTTCACACGGATTCCACGTATTGCCCGGGTGATCCGGCGATCGGTCATGGCGGAGAAGGCACAGGAGGCCCGGGTCCGTTGGAGACCTGGTGTTTCGAGGGTGGTCCGGGTGATTCCTGCGGTACCAATCCGCCCTGGGACATCAAGTGCTTCAATCATGTAGATGTCAGGACCTTCCCATCCCCCATGCACATCAATTACTGGCATATCGATACCTACCGCGCGGACCAACGCCCCTATTGCGGCAATTACTGTTTCTGGTGCGGCTCGGATTCGCTGTGGATCGACGGCTATCCGGTTGATTGCGGCACCTGGGTCAACACCCCCGGCTATGGTGATCAATGGAACTGCGTTGTGCAGCTTACGCTCCCGCCGACCTTCGATGTCGCCAATGGCTGTACCCTTTTCTTCGATCCTCGTTACGATACCGAGTGCAAGTATGACTACTTCTACGTGGACTTCTACAATGGTACGGAGTGGAAGACTCTTGCCGCCTTCAATGCCTCGAGCAATAACCCCGGGGCTGAATGCGGAAGTGCGGGAGGGGGAAACCCTGACTACTGGAGCAATACCGACACCGACCAGCCGATCTCAGCCGATTGGCAAGAGAGGAGCAATCCGGCCGAGCCGGCGTTCTGTCGGGTCATAACACCCGATACCCTGATCGTCGCATCGGGCCCCATGCTTCGGTGGCGCTTCAAGTCAGACGGTGCCTGGAGCGATCAGGATGGTCGGGGAGACACCGATGGTGCCGCCTTCATAGATAATGTGTGGGTCCGGGGTGATGATGAGCAATACTCGGAAGATTTCGAGAGCGGTGTGCTTGACACCACTCGCTGGAGTTTCCCGGACAATGAAGGTGTTGCGGATGCCTGGCACATTGAGCATGATCCCGACCCGCTTTACGAGGGCGGTGACGGCAGGGACCGCTATAGCTGCGAGAATGATTCCTCGTTTGTCTATCGTGCCCGCCCCATCGGCGGTTATCCGTCCGGCGCCTCCTGGCGGAACCAGTGGCACTACAGGTTGGTGTCCCCGCGGATACCAATCCAAAACACGGGCTGCATAGTCCAGTACGACATCTACTGCATGACCCTGGACTATACCTGCGACTATGGGGATTTCATGTACCGCTTCTACAGATATTCAAACAACGGCTGGTGTCCCTGGAGGAGTTCGCCGGACACATACTCATACTCCTGGTGCAGCCAGTCCTTCTGGTGGAACGACCATAGCGAAGCTGTGGGATACTACTATGACTCTGACGCCGATTCAGTCCAGTTCTGCTGGGAGCTTGTTGACAACAGCTCTCCAGGTGATTTCTGCGAAGGCAAGCACAAGTCTACGGACTTCCAGGTCGACAATGTCTCCGTCGGCTTCTATGACG
>JAUVJV010000142.1 GCA_030592245.1 Candidatus Eiseniibacteriota bacterium | reverse complement strand
CTGGTTGGACAGCAGCGGCTCCACCGGCGTGGCGCACCTGTAGCACCGGCCCACCGACAGATCATAGTCATCCACCTTCTCGAGCAGGCCTTCGCGCTGAAGCCTCTCGACGATCTGCTTCCTGGCCTCGAACCTGTCCAGACCCTTATATTCGCCGGCGTTCTCATACATCACGCCCGTGGGATCAATGACCACCACGGTCTCAAGATTGTGACGCTGTCCTATGTCGAAGTCGTCGGCATCGTGGGCAGGAGTGACCTTGACCGCTCCGGTCCCGAACTCCGGATCAACAAAATCATCCGTGATCAGCGGCATCTTGCGGCCGATGATGGGCAGCACAAGCATCTTCTCATGCGAAGCCCTGTATCTCTCGTCGCCGGGATTGACCGCCACCGCGACATCACCGAGCATGGTCTCGGGACGCGTGGTCGCAACAGTGACATGACCGCCGTCCTCAAACGGATACCGTACATAGTAGAGCTTTCCCTTGAGTTCCTGGCGCTCGACCTCATCATCGGCGAGTGTGGTCAGGCACCGTGGGCATGAGTTGACAACGTATTCGCCACGGTAGATCAGACCCTGCTTGAAGAGGGTCACGAAGGCCGTGCGCACCGCGCGAGAAAGTCCCTCATCCATGGTGAAGCGTTCCCGGTTCCAGTCACAAGCGCACCCGAGATGCTTGATTTGCTCGGTGATCTTATCACTCATCAGCCCCTTCCACTCCCACACGCGCTCGGTGAACTTCTCCCGGCCGACATCATGCCTTGTCATCTTTTCTCTGGCGAGCTGCCGCTCAACGGCGTTCTGGGTAGCGATTCCCGCGTGGTCCTTTCCGGGCAACCACAGGCACTCTTCACCATTTACCATGTGCCACCTCATGAAAACATCCTGAAGCGACATGTTCAGCACGTGGCCCATGGTGAGGGGACCCGTGATATTGGGAGGCGGCATTACAATTACAAAGGGCTTTCCCTCCCGCGGTTTCGGGGCGAAATACCCCTCTTTCATCCAGAAATCATACCATTTGGCCTCAGCTTTACCTGGCTGGTAACGGGTGTCCATGCTTGCCTCTCCGTGTGTCTGACCTGTTTCCGCGAAATTAACACACGCAATCGCGGGGACACAATACCTAATTGCCGATGCGTGTGGGCACCGGCCTTCCGGGCTGGTTCAGGACGCTACTTAGCCCGGAGCATGTCGAGGAAGGCTTCGATCCTGATCTTGGTCCTCACGTCGATCCTGCCCGGGCGGTTTCCCTCGATTGTGAGCACCGGAAGATCGAGTTCATGCCTGATGATTATGTCCTCGATCTGCCTGAAACAGAAGGCCTGCACGTAGTGGATGACACCATCGAGATCCCTGCGCTCGATCTCCCGCTTGATATCTTCAAGCCTGAAGCGAATGTGGTAGGGATAGGTGTAGTTGAGATACTGATCAACTATGTCATCGCCCTTTGAGGGCATCCGGAACTGGCGCTGGAGCTCATTATATACCACGCGCGCGCCCTGGCTCTCCACGAACTCGTAGATCCCGCTGATGATCGGGGGAATACCGAGGTAACCCAGCCGGAGGTCGGCCTCGGCGGGCTTCCGCTTTCCGGCCTCGGCCAGGAAAGCGCGCACCTCCTTCTCGAAGCCCGGAGGATCCCCCTTCATGTCGCTGCAAGTTATCTGGAAGCAGTGATTCTCAAAACCACTTACACGCGCGTCCTGCCAGGTCAGCCGGTCGATCTCCTCCACCTTATCCCGGATGGCATCGAAGCGACGCTTGGTCTCATTGGCTTGCCCGCGATCCACATCGAAGGTCCGGCACAGCTTCTCCATCTGGAGTTCGAGGAACTCCCGGTCCCTGTCATATGGATAGAGAAACGGAATGGTCTCCATCCCCTCCATCTCCAGGATCTCCATCAGGGCATGGGTGTTGCTGCAGTCCCCCTGCAGAACGGCGATCACTGCATCCACCTCGCTCGAGTGCGCCGCCGAGTAGATTCCCTTGATCCATGAGCAGCTGGACTCGGGAAAACCCCTCCGCTCAGCCCGCTCCACAAGCGATTGGCTTGCTTCGCTGCCGGCGAAGACATTGTTGAGATCGACAACAGATGAGCCTGCCGCATAGACCACCTCTATGGGGATGGTCGAGGTGATTCCGATCCGGCGCTCCATGGCTATCTTACTCCCAGTATCTTGTGTATCTGAACCGAGACCCTGACATCGTGAAGTTCCCTGGCGAGCCGTGCCTGAAGGCGGCCGAGATCCCGGGCGCCGATGTCCGGCCGAGATCCCACGAACACCGGCTGGAGGTAGACCGGAAGACCGGGATTGACACTTGCGAGGAGCCGGGCAGCCTTGTCCAGCTCCTCGTCGCCGACAGATTCCGAGACCACGATCTTGGCGTAGCCTTCCAGGCCCTCCATCGCCTTCAAGAATTCGGCATGCCTGTCATTCAGGTCAATACCTCCCAGCATCGACGGGAGCTTTATGTCCATGCTGACGAAGTCCACCACCGGCCTCACGCTTTCGAGGTTCTCCGAGAGCGTACCGTTGGTTTCAAGGTGGACCGAGCAACCCCGCATGCGCAGCTCTCCGGCAATCTCGCCCAGAGCGTCCGCCTGCAGGAGGGGCTCCCCGCCGGTCATCACCACGATGTCCGGAAGGTCCGGACCATCACTTATCATCCTCGGCACTTCCCTGCACGCTACCGGGTTAGGGACCTCCCGTTCACCGGAGCTCCTCGAGTCGCTGAAGATCTTGAAGGAAGGAGTTCGCTCCCTGGCATAGCCCGTGTCACAGTAGCCGCAGGAGAGGTTGCATCCGCCAAACCGGATGAACAAGGCCCTCCGGCCCACGTGCGGCCCCTCACCCTGGATCGAGGAGAAGATCTCGCTGAGGTATGCGTCGGCCATTCCTAAGGTACCCGCCTTACCTTTCTTGAGGCATGTAGACCGCCCTCAACCTCACGGACAAACTCGGCCAGGATTACCGGAGCCAGCTCGCGGTAGTCCACACCGAGCTCCTCGAGGCAGGCTGCTTTGACCGGCACACCCGTAGAGCTTATGTTGAGGCCCAGATGTATGAGTCCGGTCTCCGGCTGACCGGTCTCCGGTGACACCGTGGCGATCGAGACCGAAAGTTTGCCGTCACCCACGTAGAGATCGTCGCCTTCGCGCCGAACCTCCCACTGTACTGTCCGCCCGCAGGCCTCTTCGACCGCATGGCCTGCTATGATGCACAGGAGTCTCTGGGCAAAAGCGATCCCGGGAAGCCCGATGCCGGAGATCTCGGCTATGAAGTGAAGCATGTTCTCACCTTCGACCGTCTTGCCGGCGGCAAGGTCCTCCAGGTCGACCAGGTCATCCCCCTTCACGCTGCAGGGCCCGTGAAATGCGACGATCGAGTCTCCCTTGAGACCAAACCGCTCGAGAACCCATCCCGATCGCAATTCCACCCCATTGTAGGAAACAGTCTCTTCAACAAACCTGGAGTTCACGCCAGGAACCTCTCCGCATATCTTTCCAGCATACCGTTGGCCTCAAGAGCCTGCTTCAGTCTCAGGCAGGATTGGCAGGATCCGCACATCACCTGCTGTGGTGATAGCCTGTAGCAGGAGTATACCAGATCAAGAGGAGCATCGATCTCGCCGGCCAGGCGAACGGTCTCGGACTTGGTCATGCCCCGGGTGTATGCCAGTACCTTAACGCCGGAAAGAGTCGATATACCAAGCACCCGGTTCATGGCCTCCACGAACTCCACAGAATTGTCGGGAAAAACCTCGGCCTCTTCCAGGTTGAAACCTGCCACCAGGTACCCGGCGCCCGCCGCCTCTGCATAGGCGGCCCCCACCGCGACCAGAACGCAGTTCCGGTTGGGCACCCACACTTCCTTCAAGAGCTCATCGTGACGCTTGAGAGACTCACGGTCGTGGGAGAGGGCCTCGTCCCGCCCGCTGATCACCGGGGGTAACAATTCCGAGAACCAGGGCAAGGCAACCACCTGGTGCCTTATGCCGTAGCGCGTCGCGCACTCCCGGGCGGCGCGCTTCTCCGAGGGGAAAGATGTCTGGCCGTAGTCGAATGTCAGCGCGAGGACGACCTCGCCCTCGTCATGAGCCCGCTTGAGGTTGACGACCGAGTCGAGGCCACCGGAGAGCAGAACAACCGATCGCAAGCCCTACTCCTTGGTAAAGGCGGCACAGCTGCGGTCCGACTCCCAGACCTCCACCCGGGAGACTGAGACGCCGGCCTCGTCGATACGACGGGAAAGCTCGCCGTGGCACCACTCCGCTATGGTCTCTGCCGTCGGATTGAGATCCTTGAAAGGAGCCAGATCGTTGAGCATGGTATGATCGACCGCGCTAAGTACTTCCCTTAAGAGGGTCCGGAGCTTTCTGAAGTCGAAAGTGAGACCCAATGCCGAGCTCTTTTCAGCCCTGACCGTGGCCCTCACCCTCCAGTTATGCCCGTGAAGCCTGGAGCAATCACCTTCATAACCGGAAATCAAGTGTGCCGCAGCGAAGGTCTCCTCCGTTGAGATCTCGAATGGCACGCTTACGCTCCCTCCCCCGCTGAAGACACGCCGAAAAAGACCGCCCGGTTCTTCCCCGCGCGCTCGGCTTCGGCAAGGGCCCTGTCGGCACTTTCTATCAGGTTTTCCTTGGTAACGGCATCATCGGGGCAAATGGCCCCTCCCAGGCTTATGGTCATCTTCATGTCACCGAGATCGGGAACCCTTGTGGCGTAATCATAACCCTCGATGACGCTGCGCAGCCTCTCGGCCGTGACCACCGCATGCTCACCTATGGTGTCGGGAAGGATCACGCCGAACTCGTCGCCCCCGTAGCGCGCGACGATATCTATCTGCCTGACCTTGTCTTCCAGGAGGCTCCCTATGACAGAGAGCACCACATCACCCACGGGATGCCCGAACCTGGTATTGACTTCCTTGAAGTTATCGACGTCGACCATGAGGAATGCCACTGGCTCGTTTGTACGCTTATAGCGCTCGATTTCCCTCTCGAGCTGGTCCTCAAGATAACCCCGGTTGTAAACATGAGTCAGCGGGTCCTTGAATATCAGGCTCTCCAGGTGCTCGGCGTTGCGGATCATACCGGCCGCCTGGAGCGCCAGCAGAGCCAGAAAGCCCAGGTCATCCGTCGTGAAGTGCCGCTCCGCGCGACTGTAGACCTCCAACAGGCCGTAGACCTTACCCTTGCTCTTCAAGGGCATCACCACCACCGAGGAGAAAGCCCCGTCAAGCGAGTAACGGCTGAGATCGCCCGCCCGCCCGAGACTCGGCACATGCACGCAGAAGCCCTCGGACACAACCCACCTGTCCGTCAAGACGGGATCGAACCTGCCGGGCACTTCCGGCGAACCATCGGTGACTTTCTCTATGACCGCACGTACTGAATCCTCGATGAAATGGATGGCTCCGAAATCCGCCGAGACCATCTCCCGGATCGTGGCCAGCATCCTCCTCAAGACACCACCCAGCTCGTCTTCGGATCTGCAGGTGGCGACCGAGGTGAAGAGCGACTCGATGCGGTGGGCATCTTCCTTGCGCACGAATCCGCGCGGCAGGCACGGTAGGACCTCGGCCTTCACGGCGGGCGGCTCCATCAGGGAAAAGACGTTTCCCGACTCGGGGTCCCTGAACCTCAGGTACCTCTCGGCGTTCTTCTCGACGACTCCCTGCCAGGTCAGCTTGCCCGACCGGTTCAGGCTCTGGAGAATCTCCAGGGTCCTCTCCCAGGCAATAAGCGGATCAGGCTCGGAAATAGCCCTCGAGATGTCCCGCCTCAGGCCACTTTCCATGCCATCGTGGCTCAGGACATCCCTCAGTAATTTGCGCAGACCTATCTTTTCGGTTCGCATTGCCTCACTGGATGTAGCCAACAGCCCTGAGCTGCTTCTCCATCTTCTCTGAGTCCTGGTTAGCGAGAACCGTCGGTCTCTTGTAACCGGGCTCGTCGGATTTGACCAACCGCATCGCCCCGGCGGATTCATCCTTGAACAGCGCGGCGGGGACCTTTCCATCGAGCTCTCCAGGCGCCGGGACACCGAGGTAGCTGAAAATCATTGCGGCAATATCCACGATCCTGGCGTCCCCCTCGGCACCCGGTCTCACATGCTTGCCCATAAGAGCGAGCGTACCGCGTCTGCGGTGAAAGCCGGAGAAACCCTTGTCAGGCTGGGGTCCGCCGTCTAAGAGCCGCAGGTCAGGGGTATTGGGCAGCGAGAACAGCAGGTAGCCCGGCCGCTCGAAGCACAAAACGTCCGGCGCGCTGCTCACATACGGACCCGTATAGATCTCTTCCTTGAGATAG
>JAUVJV010000153.1 GCA_030592245.1 Candidatus Eiseniibacteriota bacterium | reverse complement strand
CGAGATGCGGGACACTGTGGTGAGGGAAGTCATGATACCGAGAATCGACATGGTCTGTGCGGAGGTCACCACCACCGTCGGCGAGGCCATCAAGGTGATTGCCGAGGGTTCCCACTCCCGGATTCCGATCTATAACAAGACCATTGACGATATCCGCGGCATCCTGCACGCCAGGGACCTCTTTGAGTTCGTGCGGGAGGGTGGCCTCGATGCGGGCATGGGGGACATTCTACGGGATGCATACTTCGTTCCCGAGACCAAGAAGGTCAGGGACCTCTTGGCGGAGCTCCGCAGGCGCAAGACCCACATGGCGATCGCCGTGGATGAGTTCGGCGGAGTGGTCGGCCTCGTGACACTTGAGGACGTGCTGGAGGAAATCGTCGGTGAGATATATGATGAGTATGAGGAGGAGCTCGAGCTGATCCATGTGGTGAGTGACGATGAGGTCAGGGTGGACGGCAAGGTCAGGATCGATGACCTGAACGAGACATTGCGAATCGACATAGCGGAAGAAGAAGATTATGACACGCTTGCCGGTTATGTGTACAATCTCCTGGGCAAGGTCCCGTCCGAGGGCGATGCCTATGATGCGGACGGTCTCAGCTTCGTGGTTGAGAAAGTGACCGGCCAGAGGATAGAGCGAGTGATCATACGCGGCACCGGAGTCGGCGTCGCGGCCAGGGAAAACACAGAGCGATGAGCATACACCGGACCCACGGCATAGTCTTAAGAACCAGGAAATTCAGGGAGTCCAGCAAGATCATCGTCTTCTTTACCCGCCGCTACGGTAAGATATCGGCGATCGCCAAGGGCAGTCTCAAACCCAAGAGCAAGTTCGGAAGCAGCCTGGAACTCTTCACGCGCTCTTCTCTCATCTTCTATAGGAAGGAAAACCGCGACCTTCATACTCTGAGCCACAGTGAGATCCTGAATGCCAACAAGAACATAGGAAACGACGTGGTGAAGCTTGCCTATGCCAGCGCCGCGACTGAGATGGTGGAGAGGCTTGTTCCCAACGAGGAGCAGAACGAGACCCTGTATGAGCTCCTGGACGCGATCCTGAACCAGATTGGTGTTGCGGAAAGGAACCAGCTTGAGTTAATACTGGCTTCTTATACGCTGAAGATGCTCCATGCGGTGGGCTACGGGCCGGAGCTGGCGGCATGCGTGAGGTGCGGCAAGGATCTCGGCGATGAGGTCTGGTTCGGGCTGCACTCCGGCGGGGCCCTTTGTCCAGCCTGCCACAAGGAGGATTTGCATGCGATGGAGATGAGTCGGGCAACCCTGGAACTGATGAGGAAGTTTGAGAGCATATCCATGGCGAGACTCAGGGAGACACATTCGGCCGACAAGTTCAGCAGGGATGCTTTCGATATCCTGCACGCTTTCGTTCGCGCCCAGATCAGCGAGGGAGCCAGGATCAGGTCGCTTGACTTCCTCGAGAGAATGAGAGATTCGTCCTTTGCCTAGCGATAACAGCAAGAGAACAGGCCAGGAGACAACCGGCCAGTCGCTTCAGGATCTGATTATGACCCTGGAGCGTTTCTGGGGTGACTACGGCTGCGCCATTCACCAGCCATACAACAGTGAAGTCGGGGCAGGCACCTTCAATCCCGCGAGCTTCCTTCGCACCCTCGGTCCCGAGCCATGGAAGGCGGCCCACGTTGAACCGTCCCGCCGGCCCAGGGACGGCAGGTACGGTGAAAACCCCATGAGGGTGCAGCAATTTCTTCAATACCAGGTGGTCATCAAGCCCTCTCCCGACAACATCCAGGATGTGTATCTCGAGACCCTGAAGCGGATGGGCATAGATGCTAAGGAGCATGACGTGAGGTTCGCGGAGGATGATTGGGAATCTCCCACGCTGGGCGCCTGGGGGCTGGGCTGGCAGGTGTGGCTGGACGGGATGGAGATCACCCAGTTCACGTATCTCCAGCAGGCTGGCGGCCTGGATCTGGACCCGATAACCTGTGAGATCACCTACGGACTGGAACGCATCGCGATGTGCGTTCAGGACGTCAATGACATAAACGAGATCAGATGGAATCAGAACCTGCTGTGGCGGGACATATGGAACACCAATGAGTTCGAGTTCTCGAAGTACAACTTTGAGGAAGCCGACGTCAAGATGCACTTTGAGCTCTTTCAGTTCTACGAGAAGGAGGCCCGCAGGCTTGCCGACCTCGGGCTCGTGATGCCGGCTTATGATTTCGTGCTCAAGTGTTCGCATGTATTCAATGTGCTGGACGCGAGAGGGGCGATCAGCGTGACCGAGAGGGCGTCGTATATCCTCCGGGTCCGCAAGATAGCGCGCCTGGTCGCCAGGAAGTACTTCGAACAGCGCGAGGAACTCGGTTTTCCGCTTCTGAAGAAGGCCTGATACTTGCCGAAGGGCTGACGTCTTGCGGAGAGGCTGATGTCTTGCCGAAGGGCTGACGTCTTGCCGAAGGGCTGACGTCTTTTGAGAGAGGTTGACATTGGATCTGCTTTTTGAGATAGGCACCGAGGAAATTCCGCCTTTCTACATAAGGCCCGCCCTGGAGGCGCTGAAGTCCGGGGTCGGGGCCTCGCTGGCCAAGCTCGGTATCGAGGTCGCGCGAATCCGTGCCTTCGGAACGCCCAGGCGCATGGTTCTCCTTGTGGACGGTGTGGATGAGCGGGCAAGGGACAAGAGCGAAACTGTTTTCGGGCCACCGGCAGACAGGGCCTTTGACGAATCGGGCAAACCCACACCGGCCGCGACCGGCTTTGCGAAATCGCAGGGCGTTGATGTTGCGGAGCTCAAGACAGGAACGAAAGGCAAAGGCGAATATGTCTGCGTGGAGAAGCTCACGAAGGGTGGCCTCACGATAGACGTCATGGGGCCTATCCTCAAGTCCGTGCTGACCGACGGGATTCGCTTCCCCAAGTCGATGAGATGGACAAAGGAGGCGGTTAGGTTCGCAAGGCCCGTAAGATGGTTGACCTATGTCGTGGATGGGAAGCTGGGGTGTGACAGCAAGGGAGAGCGCTTCTCGTGGACCGGGATTGAGGCAGGTGATAAGACCAGGGGACACCGGTTTCACGGCAAGGGAGAGTTTCAGGTCAAGTCCACCGCGCAATACCTGGACGGTCTCCGGAGCAACTCGGTCATCGTCGATCATGAAGAGCGCAGGCAAATTGTAAAGAAACTCATAGATGAAGCCGCGGCCTCGGCAGACGGCTCGATCGTCCAAGACGAGGAGCTCCTGGAGAGGGTGACCTTCACGGTCGAGTTCCCGTTTGCGGTACTCGGCAGCTTCTCGGAGGAGTTCCTGGACATGCCCTCAGAGGTGGTTGTCACAGCCCTCAGGGAACACCAGGACTTCTTCTCCGTATGCAACCGCGCCGGCAGGTTGATGCCGTATTTCGTGGCGGTCGCGGACACCGGCTCGGACCCCGCGGGCAAGATAAAGCAGGGCAACGAGAGGGTCCTGAAGGCCAGGCTTGATGACGCCCATTTCTTCTGGCAGCAGGATCTTAAGGATGGACTCAATGTGATGGCGGAGAGGCTCACCCACGTGGTGTGGCAGGAGCAACTCGGGACCTTGAGCGAGAAGTCCTCCCGGGTGTCAGAGCTCGCGCGCAGCCTGTCGGAGACGGTCGGCTTTCAGGTAGATGATACACTCGAGCGGGCGGCGCGTCTTTTTAAGGCTGACCTCACGTCTCTGATGGTGCGGGAGAAGGAGTTCTCGAGCCTCCAGGGCACGATGGGCCGCGAATACGCAGGGGAGTCGGGTGAGGACGAGGAAGTCTCAGTGGCCATCTACGAGCACTATCTGCCGCGTTTCGCGGGCGACATTTTACCCGAGACCGAAGCGGGATCGATGCTGGCGCTTGCCGACAAGCTGGATTCCATTGTGGGGTGCTTTGGTGTAGGCCTGCTGCCTACAGGTTCGGAGGACCCCTACGCTCTCAGGCGCCAGGCCATAGGGGTCGTGCGCATCCTGATCGAGAAAGAGATCCATCTGAAGTTGGATGAAGCCTGCTCGACCTCGATCGAGCTCTACGGGGACAAGCTGACGGCGGGGAGGGATGATTTACGTGAGTGGCTCTGGGATTTCTTCGAGTCTCGCATACAGACCCTCCTGGTTGACGCCGGTAACCGCCCCGATATGGTTGCAAGCGCCCTCGGCGGGGCGGACCGCACCGATCCGGTGATGGTTGCCACCAAGCTGGAAGCCATCAAGGAGTTCGAAAAGGACGAACGCTTCGGCAAGTTGATGACGGCGTTTAAGAGGGCCTGCAACATAACCAAGGGCATGGACGGTGGCGAAGTGGATGAATCCCTCTTCGAGGACGCCGCCGAGGGCGAGCTCTACCGCGCATATGCGGGGATACTCGATGAGTTCAATAGCGCCATCAGGGAAAAGAGATTCCGCGACGCGCTCCAGGCTTTGCTGGAGCTTGCCGAACCCATAGACGTTTTCTTTGATGGGGTGATGGTGATGGCCGAGGATGAGAAACTCAAGGTCAACAGGCTCAATCTTCTCGGGGCGATAACCGGGCTTTTCCTCACGATTGCTGATTTTTCCAGACTGGAGGTGGGTTGATGGCCTCGCCGAGCAGTCCAAGAGTCCTGATCCTGGGGCTCGATGGCTCCACGTGGGATCTCTTCTCCAAGTTCGCCGAAGACGGTACCATGCCGAGGCTCGGCGAGCTCTTGAAGCAGGGGACATCATCTGACCTGGTCACCCTGGTTCCGCCGGTAACCGCGATCTCATGGACCAGCTTTTTCACCGGGCTCAATCCCGGCAAGCATGGGGTCTTCGAGTTCCTTCTGAGGCGAAGGGGATTGTCGGAAAACGCCGTAACGGCGAGGAATCCCTTCGGCGAGATACCAGTTAACTCCACGCTTCGCGACGGCAAGCCCATCTGGGAAATCGCCGGCGAGGCGGGACTTAAGTCCGCGGTAGTGAGTGTTCCCATAACCTACCCGCCCGAGGAAGTGAACGGCTGCATGATAAGCGGCTTTCTGACGCCCTTCGGCAAGCGGGACTTCACCCATCCGCCGGAGGTGCTTGAGGACCTCGAGAAGCGTTTCGGGCCCTACAGGCTCTATCACCGCCAGGTCTATTCCAAAAGGGGCGTGGGGCTGGTCCTGGATGAGCTCTTCGATGTGCTGGATTATAATATCAAGGTTACGCGGCATCTCATGGGGAACCTCGACTGGAACCTCTTCTTCTCGCACTTTTGGGGAACCGACCGCGCGCAGCATGAGCTCTGGCATCTCCTGGACGAGAGCCATCCCCGGCATGACCCGGCCGAGAGCGCCGAGCACGGACCCAGGCTCAAGAAGTTCTTCACGGAGCTCGACAGGGGAGTCGCCGAGATCATAGAAGATGCCGGCGATGCGAATGTCATCATAGCATCCGACCACGGCTTCGGCCCTATCCATACTTTCCTGGCTTTCAATGTCTGGCTCCTGGACAAAGGTTACTTGAGGCTCAAGGGCGATCCGGGCACGCTCGTTAAGCGGCTTGCCTACAGGCTGGGTCTCACTCCGGTCATGTTCTACAGATTGTCGATGGCCCTCGGGCTTGCCAGGCTGAGGCTCTCGGGCGGATTCCACTCGCGCCACAAGATGCAGATGATGCTCGACAGGTTCTTCCTCTCACTTTCCAATGTTGACTGGTCGAGGACCAGGGCTTATTCGCGCGGGAACTATGGCCAGGTTTTCGTTAACCTGAAGGGCCGAGAGCCACAGGGCAGCGTGGAGCCCGGCCGCGAGTATGAAGAGGTGCGGCAGTCGATAAAGAAGGATCTGCTTGCGACGCGGGATGAGGAGACCGGTGAGCCCATGTTCAAGGATATCTATATGAGGGAAGAGATTTACGACGGGCCTTACCTTGAGGAAGCCCCCGACATCGTCTTTCTCCCCAGGGACATGAAGAACAAGGCTCTCGGGACACTCGATTTCACGAGTAACAAGTTTGATGTTCCCGTCTACGGGAATTCCGGCGATCACAGGATGGAAGGCATTTTCCTGGGGGTGGGGCCCGCATTCCGCACCGGCGTGCGGCTCGATCCACTCTCCATTCTTGACATTGCGCCCACCGTGCT
>JAUVJV010000086.1 GCA_030592245.1 Candidatus Eiseniibacteriota bacterium | reverse complement strand
GGAAATGGCAGCCATAAAGATCATCGACGGTGCCGCTTGAGACGCCGGCCCAGGAGAGGCCGCCATCACGCGTCCGGAACACCCTCTGGTCGGCCCCCACAACCCACCCGTTAAGCGGGTCCACAAAGTCGGTGGAATAGAAGACGTACGTCCCGATCACATAATCGTGGAACTCGACGTCCATGCCATAGTCCTCGAAACGTTCTACCAGGTAGTCTGCGGCATTGTTGATCTTCGCATTGTAGGAGTACCGGGTATAGAGGGTGTCGAGCTGTCCGTTGATCACGACGGGCTCTCGACCGCTCAGCTGGGAGATATACCTCCAGAGAGTATCACCCGATACCTCAGCAGTCATGGTTACGATATGGGGATCGGGTGAGATGGCCAGCGGTGAGGCGAGAGTTCGGTGACGCCCGGGGAGCGGGAAAGGTCCCGGAAACAGGCGGACTTTGGAGAAGGGCAGATACTTAAGATCCTCTATCTCGTGAGTCTCGACCGTGGCCAGGTAGTGGCCTCCACCAAGCCTCGAGAGCATATCGGAGAAAAGCACGTCGGCCTGGAAGGTCCTGGGCCTCAGAAGAAATATCTCCTCACCGGGAGACAGGAGGGCAACTTCTTCAGAATCGATGCCTCTCTCGGCGAGCCGCTCCCTGCCGCGACTGTCGCCGAATACAAGGTAGTCCTCGCCCAGATCGGCCAGGTAGAGCAATCCCGCGGCACGCAGGGCCCCGGGACCCGCAGACTTCTCAACCCTGAGGACCATTTCTCTTTCGTCGGCCAGAGCCAGGCCCGTCAGCAAGACCACCATGAGGCCAAAGTACAGAAATCCCCTTAGCATTCCTGTCTCCTTGTCATTTACCTCGTCCATCCTCCATTATACCTGATCTCGTGCAGATCGGCAATGGAGCGAGCAGGGAAGTGGTGTAACGTAAAGTGCGCGGAATTGGTGGGGAGGTGATGGCATGGGGAGTCCTGAATCATTGACGGGGTTTGTGCTGAAGAGTATCTTAATATGGCCGATTGACTAATAAACAGAGGTCATTCATGTCAACAAGTGATAGAAACCGAATCCTGGTTTTCGCGCTCTTCTTCGTAACCGGAGTCACGGGGCTGGTCCTGCAGGTCGCCTGGACCCGGCTATTCGTGACGGTCTTCGGAAGCACCACCCACGCGGTCAGCACCGTTCTCGCGGCCTTCATGGCCGGGCTGGCTCTTGGAAGCATCATCCTGGGCAGAATGGCCGATAGATTCAAGCGCCCCATACTGGTCTACGGCGTGATCGAGCTGCTGATAGGCATATATGCGCTCTTCATGCCCCTGATCATAGGCAATCTCTACGGGGTCTATGCCTTTGTGTTCACGGGCCTGGGGCAGCGGCCGCTTCCCGTGGCCATGCTGCGCTTTTTCCTGTCCTTCCTGGTGATCCTGATTCCGACAACCCTGATGGGCGGTACCCTGCCCGTCTTGAGCAAGTTTGCGGGAAGAGAGTTCGCGAAGCTGGGGAAGACCATCGGGGCTCTTTATGCTCTGAACACGTTCGGAGCGGTCATCGGGTCCTTCGCAACGGGCTTCATCCTCCTTGAACTTTTTGGAGTTTCATCCTCGGTATACCTGGCCGCCGCGATCAGCATCCTGGTGGGTGTAGTGGCCGTATCGGCGGGGCGATCAAGCGAGGAGGTCCGGGAGAATGAGGCCGGTGAGGCAGCGGCCGGTGAGCAGACCACCCCCGAGCAGACTACGCCGGCGCAGACTGCCACCGGGCAGGCGCCGTTGCCGCGATATGTCGGCTTCGCAGTGCTTCTTGCCATCGCGATCTCCGGCGGCGCGGCCCTGGCCTACGAGGTGATCTACACGAAAGTGCTGGTGTTTTCCCTGGGCGCGACCACCCACGCCTTCAGCCTGATGCTCACGACGTTTCTCGTGGGAATCGCGCTTGGCAGTTTCGTTTCATCGCGGGTCGCGGACCGCTTGAAGCGCCCCACTGATATCTTCGGGGCCGTGGAGATCCTGATCGGGCTGGCTGCCTTAGGCTCCATCTACTTCCTCTCAAGGCTTGATCTCGCTCATGAGTACCTGGATATCAGGGACGCCGGGGGCGACTTGTTCCGCCTCAGGGGGGCCGGGTTCCTCCAGGCGGCGCTCATAATGCTCATCCCATCCTTCTTCATGGGCGCGGCGTTTCCCGTGGTGACGAGAATCTACGCCAGGAAGAGCAGAGTTTCGGAGTCCGTGGGGAGAATCTACTTCTTTAACACTCTCGGGGCCGTCGTGGGGTCGCTGATGGCAGGTTTCGTGCTGGTACCCGCCCTGGGAAGCGCAAGAGCGATCGCCCTGCTTGCAGCGCTCAATATCGGTGCCGGTATCTTTCTCTTCTCCTGCCGTGCGAACAGAAGATTCTGGGTTGGCATATCGGTCTCAGCCCTGGTGGGCCTGTCGATATTCGCATTCGTCCTCAAACCATCGGTATTTGCCCGGACTTTCAATATCAAGGAGACGGGCAGCGAGCTTCTCTATTTCAGGGAAGGCGTCAGCGGAACCGTGACCATCCATCGCTATCCCGGCTATGACCTTATTGCAATAGACGGGGTCAATGTGGCGGGAACCAGTGACATGCTGCGTGTGACTCAGAAGCTGCAGGGACATCTTCCGATCCTGCTTGCGGATGGGAGGGAGCGCGTGGCCCACATCGGGTTCGGCAGCGGGGAGACTCTTCATATCCTCACCCTGCACAATGTCGCCATAATCGATGGTATCGAGATCTGCAAGGACGTGATCAAAGCCTCAAGACGCTTCTTCAGCTCGATCAATAAACTCGCATTCGACCGTCCCGACGTGAACGTGATCATCATGGACGGCAAGAACTATGTGCTCCTTACCGATAAGGAGTATGACATCATAATGACGGATTCGATCTACCCCGGAACCGGCGGAGCATCGGCCCTGTATAGCTATGACCACTTCAAGGCCGTCCGGGACAGGCTCAAGCCGGGGGGAGTCGCCACCTGCTGGCTTCCGCTCGACCTGAGTCCCTATGACATCCGGGTAGCCCTCAAGGCTTTCTATGATGTCTTCCCTGACATGTCGGTATGGTACTGCTACATGACCTTCTCACAGCACGCGCTGATTGCAGGAAGAAAGGATGCCCCGTTGGACATCGATCTGGCGAAGTTCGAACGGGCCTTCGAGGATTCGGTAATAAGAAGCGACCTGGCAACCATATTCATAGATGATCCGTTTACCCTGGCTTCATGCCTCCTGGCAGACGGCGAGGCCGTGAAGAGGTTCTGCGGGGATGTGCCGAGACACTCGGATGACCATCCGATCTTGGAATTCGGCATAGCCCGGCGAGGCAGCGCCAAGCCCTACCTGAGCGAGAACATCGAGGCCATGCTGGCCCTCAGGCCCAATCCGCTTCGTTACATGTCCGGTATCGAGGAGGCCGGGATGGATTCGGCCTTTGTTGCCCAACGGGCCATGAGGACATTTCTCGCATCATCCAACATAATCGGAGGTCACATACACAGGGCGCTCGGCGAAGACGGACGTGCGAGAGCTCAGTACCGGAAGGTCCTGGACATGGACCCCGGAAACCCGGCGGCCCTGCATTCAATTGAGAGTATCGACGCAGCGGTAGCCGCCCTCGAAAGGGCCGCCCAGACAGGCCGGGGTGGCTATGGGACAGCCTACAGTCTCGGGGTGCGGTATGTCTCCGAGGGCAGGTTCGATGAGGCCCTGGTCAATCTCGAGCGTGCGCTTGAGCTGAGGCCCGATCTTCCCGATCCACATGTCACGATGGGCGAGCTGTACCTTCGCTGGGGAAAGCCCGCGGATGCCCTACAGCACTTCCTTGACGCCCGCGAGATCCTCCCGGGCGATGCCGGCATCCTTTACCGGCTGGGAACGACCTACTCCGCTCTGAAGATGGCAAGTGAAGCCAAGGAAGCTTACCAGCAAGCTCTCAAGATCGACCCGGATGACTACGGAATAAGAAACGCGCTGGGCGGCGTGTACCTGTCAGAGGGCAGGATCGCGGATGCCCGGCACGAGTTCGAGAGGGCGATCGAGCTCTTCCCAACCCGCCCTCACGGCATCTGCAACCTGGGTTTCACCTATGCGGCCGAGCGTAACTGGGAACGGGCCATCGAGTACTACAGGCAGTGCCTCGAACTGGCTCCGGCGTTCTTCCTGGCCCACTTCCATATGGGTGACGCCCTTTACGAGCTGGGACACGAGCAGGAAGCAATCCGGGCCTGGGAGACTGCGCTGTCCATCAATCCCCAGCATCAGGGAGCCAGGCGACGGCTCGAGGATGCGCGCAGGTAGGTCCCGGCAAGAAAGACACTCAAGTCAGATACTGCAGGTTACCAGCTTACTTCTTGGGCTTTGGTTTGGGCTTTCGCCTGGGCTTCACCGTGGACTTCCTGGTGGGTTTTCGGCAAGCTCGCTCAACCGTCTCCGCAAGCGCCTCCTGAAGCCGCCCTGAGACATCATCGGGGATCTGATCACCCCTCCAACCCTTGTAGAGGGTCACTATGGCTCTCATCGTATCCACATGCATCCGGCACCTCTCACAGCCATCCAGATGCTCTTCGATTTCATTGCAGACACTCACGCCTGCGTCGCCTTCCAGATAATCAGACAGCGTATCCAGTATCCCCTTGCAGGTCATTCCTCGCCTATTACCCCCTGATTGTTTGATTCCTCAGGCGCCCAATAAGTTTCTCTTTAAGAGCAGATCTCGTACGATGAAGCCTGGATTTGACCGCAGGAACCGATATCCTGAGTATGCGGGCGGTCTCCTCGGTCGAGAGTTCCTCCACATGCCTCAGAACAAAGACCGCGCGATAGCCGGGCGGGAGATCGGCGACAGCCAGGTCCAGCGTCTCCAAGGACTCGGTCTCTATCAGTCGCTCCAGCGGATCCAGAGCATCGTCCTCGATATCCCTCTGCACGCTGCCCTCTTCCGTAGCGACGGGCTCATCCAGCGAGACGGTATCGAGTTTCCTGCGGCGGAGCTTCATGAGGGCCAGGTTCACGGTTATCCGGTAGAGCCAGGTTGAGAACTTGGACCTGCCCTTGAAACCTCCAAGCGATTTGAAGGCCTTGATGAAAGATTCCTGCAGGACGTCCTCGGCATCTTCATCGGTCTGGGTCATGCGCCTGCCAAGCCGGTATATCTTGTTCTGATACCGTTCCATGAGCTTGCCGAAAGCCCTGGTGTCACCGCCCCTGGCCAAGCGGACCAGCTCCTCGTCGGTGACTTGCTTTCTCGCCCGCTTTCGAACTTGCTTCCGGGCTTTCGGCCGACTCTTCGCCACGGTCTTTTTTGAGGTAGTTTCTGGCTTTGGCATTCCCTGGTCCTGTGTCCCTCGCCGGGTCACCTTCGCTCACCCACGGAGCCCGGTGCCTGTACAACGAGATACTATACTCAATTACCATCCTGGCGAACCCGTGTCAATCGAAATGCAACACCGTCTGCTACGGAAGCCGGATCCGGACATCGATTCCCGTGCGGAAACCGGGCGGGTTTCTTAGACCACATGGATATGGCTGGACTCCTCGTTTTTCGTGGATTAGTCTGGACTTGACGGGCACCGGCAGATGGGCATCTAATCAGGCGGAGGTGAGACTTGGCAAGAGTGGCATTGGCCTATGATGAGATCTATCTGAAGCACGATACCGGGGGCCATCCCGAGCACGAGGGGCGGGTGAGGCTCTGCCATGAGTACCTGCGGTCTCAGCCCTTCTTTGAGAAGCTCATCAAGGTGAGGCCCCGCCCGGTCGCAGACGAAGAGGTCCTGCTGGTCCACACCCGGCGCTACCTGGACTCCCTCTCATCGATACCATCGACCCGGCGCGGCAACCTTGACCCCGACACCCTGTTCGGTCCGGGTTCACTCAAGGCCGCCCGGTACGCCGCCGGGGCCCTGACCGAGGCCGTTGACAGGATCGAGGCCGGAGACATCGATTCCGCCTTCTGCCTGGTGAGACCACCCGGCCACCATGCGCTCCCGGACCGAGCCATGGGGTTTTGCATCTTGAATAATGTTGCCGTGGGGGCCGCGTACGCTACACGAACAAGGGGATTCGCCAGAGCGGCGATCATAGATTTCGACGTTCACCACGGCAATGGAACCCAGGACATATTCTGGGAAGACGGTGACGTGCTCTACTGCTCGCTGCACGAGTGGCCCTTCTACCCCGGCACGGGATCCCGCGAGCAGACGGGCGCCGGGAAGGGTGCCGGCAAGACTGTGAATATCCCCCTGCCTCACGGCAGCGGGGAAGAAGCTTATATCGAGGCCCTGGAAGAAGAGGTACTCCCGGCCGTGCGGCGGCACAAACCCGATCTGATTTTCATCTCGGCCGGTTTCGATGCTCACCGGTCTGACCCGATCGGCGGCATGAATCTCGACGAGGAATCATTTGCCACCATGACGCGTGCCATAAAACAGCTTGCCATGGAGTCCTGCGACGGCAGACTTGTATCCGCACTCGAGGGAGGCTACAATATCGACGCACTGGCGGCATCGGTCGGTATGCATCTGGCGGCCCTGCTGGACTGAGCGCTGGCTAGCCCGGCAGCAGCTTCTTCATCTTCTTCATATCGGACCCGGCCACGGTCCCGGACTTCCGCAGACTACGCTTCCGCTTCTTGGTCTTCGACGTCAGCATATGACCCGCACCCGATTTTCCCCTCTTGATTTTTCCCGTTCCCGTCTTCTTGAATCTCTTGGCAGCAGCCCTGTTTGACTTGGCCTTGGGCACGATCCTCTCCCCTATCTAGCGATATCCCTACAACAGTCGATCGCTTCTCGTTCTCTCCTGAACTTCATTCCACACACGGGACAGGTATGCTTACCGCCTACCCTCCCTTCCCGCTCCGCCTTCTTGAGAAGCATATCATAAGTGGCACTGGGGCGATCCCTTACCAGGACCTCACCTTCATTATAGCCCAATAGAGCTCCCCCTTCCTGTTGTCCACTTACTCCAGCCTGCGCTACTTTACGCATCAACCGGTAGAATCGAAAGGGCTCAAAAAGCTCTACCTCCGCCCTTCGTTAGTCCTTCTCCGCTTCTCGGCTTTAAGAGCCTTCTTCCTGCGTTTTTCACTGGGCTTCATGAATCTCGAGGCTCTCTTAATCTCCCTAACTATCCCCTCCTTTTCACACTCCTTCTTGAAGCGCCTGATCGCTCGATCTATGGATTCGTTTTGCCTGACTATAATACGAGGCATCCGGCTCTCACGACCCTCCATGGATGTTTGTGGTTTTTGACGAATTTATCATAATACTGTTTGTTGTCAAGGGAAAACATGGATAAATCTTGACCGCATCCGCGGACCTATGTTAGGTTCTCACCGGAGGTGGCGGGAAAAATGGAATCTGAGCTCCGTCCCGGTCTTTATACTGCCATTTTGGTATGTCAGGATCCAGACAAAATGGCAGTCATTGCCGATGCGCTTCGGCACAACCAGGTCACGATCGTCAAGGTGACGGATGGCGCGGCAGCGCTTAGAACGGCCAAGAAGAAGACTCCCGACTATGCACTGGCGCACTACCGGCTGGCCGATTCGAGCGGCGTAAAGGTGATCCAGAGCCTCAAGCGCAGGTATCCCCTGATGCTGGGTGCCGTTTTCGGTCCCCGGATCCCGCTCGAGGAGCGCAGGAGCCTGATTGCCGATGGCGCGGATGACTACATCGAGACAGACTCAGACACAGCGGGGGTCGAGACCACCGTGCGGCGTCTCATCGCCCGCCGGGAGATCGGCATCCTGGGCCGGAACGAGAAAATACTACAAGTAATCGAGATAGTTGAAGAGATCGCT